>JBBITS010000168.1:0-5539 GCA_037440665.1 Chloroflexota bacterium | reverse complement strand
CGCGATGGCCTGAGCGATGGAGAGTCCGAGGCCAAGGCCGCCGAATGCCCGCGAGCGGACCTTGTCGACACGGTAGAATCGGTCGAACACCCGCGGCAGATGCTCAGGCGGGATGCCGATGCCGGTGTCCTCGATCACCACCTGAACTCGGCCATCTACCTGACCAGCGCTCAGGGTGACCTTGCCGCCCGGCTCCGTATACTTCACCGCGTTGTCGACGAGAATGAGCAGCAGCTCGCGCAGCCGCTCGGGGTCGCCGAGTACTACCGCGTGGGCGGAACTTGCGGTGAACTCCAGACCCCGGTCCTCCGCCAGATGCGCGGCCGCGCGGCCGGCTGAGGCAATTACATCATACACATCGACTGGCGCCCTATCTACCCCGAGCGCGCCCTGATCCGAACGGGCCAGAGTCAACAGGTCGGTGACAAGGCGGCCCATGTGCTCGGCCTCGGCGACGATGTCGTCCAAGGCCTCGCGGTCGTCCTCAGCCACCTTCGGCGCCAGCGCCTCGGCGTTCGCCCGGATGACCGCGATGGGCGTCCGCAGTTCGTGCGAGGCGTCGGCCACGAACTCGCGCTGACGCTGGAACGACTGGCGCACCGGCCTGATAGCCAGCTCGCCGACCCACAACCCGCCGATGCCGGCCAGCCCCAGACCAGCGGCCGCCGCGATGAGGAGCAGCACCACGAGTCCACGCAGCGTACTCTCCCGCTCTTCGATGGATTGCCCGGTGACAACGAACCCCGCCGGTCCCATCTCCGGCGAGGCCAGCCCCGCGCCCGCGTCCTCGACTAGCACGGTCAGCAGGCGCACGCTCCCGCCCTCCGCGTCCACGTCCTCGCGGTACGAGCCCTTCTCGCTCGCTCGCGCTACGGCTTCGTGCAGGGGCAGGGGTTCCACCGGCACGTCCCGCGGGTTGGCGATCACACGCCCCTGCGGATCGAGAACCAGAACGAAGACGTCGCCCCTGCCGCCCAGAAGCTGGCTGGCCGTCAGGGCTGTGAAGTCCTCGTCCTGAAACCACGGTTCGCTCTCGCGCTCCTTCGGGGCGTGCCCGGCCCTCTCATGTGCCGCGCTCGCCGACAGGCTGCGGACCAGTTCGACGGCCTCCTGGTTCACGTCGGCCAGCGCGTCGTCGATGGACTGGTCCAGCGACCGCGCGACCATGACGTACACAAGGGAGCTGACCACGATGAGGGCGGCCCCCAGTATGCCCAGGTACCACAGCGTCAACTGAAGACGGAGGCGAGCGAACATCAGGCCTTCAACAGGTATCCGGCACCGCGGACTGTGCAGATCAAGGGTTTCGGGAATCCCTTGTCCACCTTCGCCCGCAGGTAGTGCACATAGATATCGACCACGTTGCTCGTGAACTCGCGGTCGTACTGCCAGACGCTCTCCAGTATCTGTGTCCGGCTCAACACCTGGTTGGGGTGCCGCATGAGGTATTCGAGCAGTTGGAACTCCTTGACGGTCAGCGGTATCTCCCGCCCGTCGCGCACGGCGGAGTGGCGGGAGACGTCGAGCGACAGCGGGCCGGCCCGAAGGGGCTGGTCGGCGCCCGGCGCGGCGCGTCTTGTGAGGGCGCGGATGCGCGCCTGCAGCTCGGCCAGCGCGAACGGCTTCACCAGGTAGTCGTCGGCGCCCGCGTCCAGCCCGCGCACGCGGTCCTCGACGCCGGAGCGGGCCGTCAGCATGAGAATGGGCGTCTTGACGCCGGCCAGGCGCAGATGACGGCAGACCTCGAAGCCGTCGGCGCCGGGCAGCATGACGTCCAGCACCATCACGTCGATGCCGTCTTCGCTGCCCAGCGACATCGCGCGCGGCCCGTCCGGGGCAACGTCAACAACGTGCCCGTCCTCCTCGAGCACGCGCTTCAGGACGCGCGCCAGGCGCACGTCGTCTTCAGCGACCAGTATGTGCATCGTCTACCTCCGTGGTAGCGACCCTCCCTTCACCATAGCGGAGCCGCAACCGCGCAGGGAGGGCGTATTGGCGTTTTCTCACCATTTTCCAAGCAGTTTTCAATGCGCGTCCGCCACAATGAGGCCGATGCGCCGATGAGCCGCTTCCCGTTTCCATTCGGTCCGCTTCAGATCCGCGCCGCCGGGGCCGCGTCCCCGCCGCTCCGGATGCCTGCGCGCCAGCTCTTGCGCGCGAGTCGTGCCGGAACTCCCGGCGACACGGCCGGAAACCTTCGTCCCGCGACACCCGAATCTCGGCCTCCCGGCGGGCGTGGCCCTGCTTCACCGCTGACCGGCGGGGGCCAGACCATCTCTCCAATCTTAGATATCGGCGGCCAGGGGCAGGGTTGTCGTCGCCAGCCCGTGGGAGCGCGGACCGCCGCTCCGGCCGCGCCTCGGACGGGACCACACCAGCAATAGTTATGTAGAGCAGACAAGGAGGGACCAATTGAGCAGAAGGATCGCGCTGGTAGCCGCCGTCGCCCTGACTGTGGTCGTGGGAGGAGCGCTCCTGGCCTTCGCGGCCGGCTTCCCCAACGACAGGGACGATGACCCAGGCGCAGGGCCGACGGTAGCGCAAGACCTCGCCGCCGCCCAGGACACCGCCCAGGACACCAGCGGCAGCGAACCGGCCATTCTGCAACTGCTGCGGGCCATGCTCGCCCCGGCCGGCGAAGAGAACCGTCACGCCGAAGTCGAGGGCCACAAGCGATGGGAGCGCGAGCATGACGACGATGACGAAGAGGCCGAAGAGCGGGAGGACGACGAATGGTGGGAAAGGGAGGACGGCGACCATGACGACTAGGTTCGGCGGCACGAAACTGCTGCTGGCAAGCGGCAGCTTCCTGACCTTCTCCGCTCTCACGGCATTCCTGAGCGCGCGCGGCGTCGCAGAGGATACCGGCGCCAGTTCGGATGAGCCGGCGGCGCGACGGATACTCATCCTCACGCCCGACGGCGCCGTCCAGCAGGTCACAGTTCCGCTGGAGCAGCCGCAGGCGAATTCGTCGCTGCCTGCCGCGCGCAGCCGGGGGTCGTGATGGTCGAGAACCAGCACTTCTACTGGGAGATAGCCCGCTCGTCGGGCATCGTCTCGTTCTGGCTGTTGTGGTTCGCGTCGATCCTCGGTGTCACGACCAGCTCGCGCCCTGGCAACCGACCGCTGCCCCGCGCCTGGTTCTACGAGACCCACAGGTTCGCATCGATCCTGGCGCTGGCCTTCACCGCGCTTCACGGGCTGGCGCTGATCCCGGATCCGGCGACGGACTTCGACATCGCCGGCGTGATCGCACCCGGCCTCGCATCGTGGAGGCCGGTGGAGACAGGCCTCGGGATCGTCGCGGCTTACGGGTTGCTGGCGGTCGCCGCCAGCTTCTACGTCAAGAGGATCATCGGACAACGAATGTGGCGGGCTATTCACCTCACGAGCTACGCGGCGTTTGTTCTGGCGCTGCTGCACGGCGTCTACGCGGGCAGCGACAGCTCCGAGGCTTGGATGCGGGCGTCGTACTATGCCGCCGGGCTGAGCATGTTCGCCGTGACGACGTACAGGATCCTGGCCACGCCAGCGCCAAGAGCGGTCGTCCCGACCGATGCGAGCTAGCGGCTGCCCCGCAGCCGTGGATCGAGGACGTCGCGGAGCATGTCGCCCATCAGATTGAAGCCCAGCACCACAAGGCTGATGACGATGCCGGGAAAGGCCACCAGCCACCAGTGCCCGCTACGGGCGAACGTCTGCGACTCGCCGCTGATGTCCATCCCCCACGACGGGGTGCCCGGCGCGACGCCCAGGCCCAGGTAGCTGAGCGCCGCCTCGGCCAGCACCGACACGGCAAACACGCCGCTGGCGCCCACGATAACCAGCGGCATGACGTTGGGCACAACGTGCCGGAGCAGCAGACGCAGCTCCGTCGCGCCCAGCGAGCGCGCCGCCTCGACGTAATCGGTGTGCCTGATGATGAGCGCCATCGACCTGAGCACGCGCGAGCCGCCGAACGCGGCACTGATCGCTATTACGATGGCTATGCTCTTGAGCCCAGGGCCGAAGGCGGCAATGAACGCCAGGTAGAGGATGAGCTGGGGAAAGGCCGCCCACGCCTCGCCGCTGCGCTGAATGAGGTAGTCGATCCACCGCCCGAAGTAGCCCGACACGATGCCCAGCGCCGCGCCCGTCCCGAAGCCGATGGTCACGGCCATGAGGCCGATGAGGAACGTCACGCGCGCGCCCGCGATGATGCGGCTCAGCACGTCCTGACCCAGCTTGTTGGTCCCGAAGGGGTGCTCTAGCGACGGCGCCTCGAGCTGCTGCGTCGTATCGATATCTCTGGGATCGCTGGGGGCCACCGACGGCCCGAAAACCCCCAGAAAGACGAACGTCGCCACGATGATCGAGGCGATGACGCCGATGAAGTTACGCCGGACGAACCGCAACACCCGCGTCCGGCGCGAAACCTCCGGAGGCAGGTCCCAGCCGGTCGCCGCAATGGCGTAGGAGCCGATCGTAGACGCTGAAGATGTCATCGGTACTTCACCCGCGGGTCAAGCCAGGCGTACGACAGGTCGACTACCAGGTTCGCGAGCACGACAATGGTCGCCGTGTATATCACAAGGAACTGCACTACCGGAAAGTCGCGCTGCATGATGGAGACCAGCAGGAAGTTCACGGTGCCGTCGATGTTCATGATGCGCTCGGCGATGACAGACCCACCGAAGATCGCCAGGAACGCACTGCCGACGACGGTCACCAGCGGCGTCAGCGTGTTGCGGAAGGCGTGCGTCAATATCACTGTGCGCTTCCGCAGCCCCTTAGCGTACGCCGTGCGGACGTAGTCGCTACGCAGGACCTCGAGCATCGTGGTGCGCACGAGGCGCATCATGCCGGCAGCGCCGCCGAAGCCCAGGATCAGCGCCGGAGGCCCCAGCAGCCGGATGTGCCGCACCGGATCGTCCCAGAGCGCGACGTATCCCCCGATGGGCGGCGAATAGTTCCAGAGGATCGACGGGACGATGATCAGGAGCACAAGCAGGAAGAACTCGGGGATGGACTGCCCGAGCACGGCGAACAGCCTCACGAAGTAATCGAGCGGGCTGTTTCGATAGACCGCCGACGCGATGCCGAAGGTGACGCCGACGCTCACGCTGACCACGAGGCTGAGGAACACGATCTCGGCGCTTGCCGGGAACCGGCGGATGACCTCGTCGCGGACGGTCTTGCCGCTCCAGTAGGTGCGCCCGAAGTCACCGCGCGCGACGTCGGCCATCCAGTCGAGGTACTGGACGGCGATGGGGCGCTCCAGGCCCAGTTCGTCGCGGATCGCCTGGATGTCCTCCGGCCGGGCGTTCTGGCCGGCCATGATGGCGGCGGGGTCGCCGGGCAGGACGCGCAGCAGGACGAAGGTGATGATGGACACCACCACCATGATCAGGGGAAGGAACGACAGGCGCCGGAGGGCGTATCGCCTCATTCCCGCTACTTGTCCAACCAGGTCCGGGTGTTGAAGAGGCCGTAGGAGCCGCGGCCTGTCACCACGCCCTTCACGTAGGCGGCGGTGAGGCCGAGCACGTCGCCCACTTCC
>JBBITS010000167.1:266-5582 GCA_037440665.1 Chloroflexota bacterium | reverse complement strand
GGGGATCCCCCCAGGCGGCCCTGTTGCGCCGGACGCATTGCCGCCATACTGCCGTCCATGACTCCTCCGGAGCCGGCGAGCGACACCGGTGCTCCCCGGCGCCCTTCGCCCTTCCGTTCATTCCGCCACCGCGACTACACGCTGCTGTGGCTCGGCATGTTCATGGGCAGCGCCCTGATGCCCATGCAGTTCATGACGCAGGTGCTGTTCCTCGGCGAGCACACCGGCGATAGCTCCCGCCTAGCCCTCACGGGCCTGCTGGGCGCGTCGCGGGGGGCGGCCATGCTTTCTGTCAGCCTGTTCGGCGGCGCGCTCGCCGACCGCTTCGACCGGCGCAAGCTGCTGATGGTTACTCAGTCAGCAGGCATGATACTCAGCGCGTTTGTTGCCGTCCTGATGCTCACCACGCCAGGCGGCGACCCCCTGACAGTGAGCATTCTCCTGGTTCTGGTCTTCCTGGCGTCGGGCCTGGCCGCCGTTGACGCGCCCACCCGCATGGCGATGGTCCCCGAACTGGTGGGCCGCCAGGACCTGGCCAACGCCATCGCGCTAGACGCCGTCGCCATGCAAATCGCCTTCCCGATCGGCCTTCCCCTCAGCGGCGTGCTCATGGATTCCATCGGATTCGGATGGACGTACGTGATCACCCTGCTGGCCTACGTCTTCCTCGTCGGCGCGCTGGCGCTGATGCGCTACCGCCCGCAGCCAAGGCCGCGGCAGCAACGCTCGGTCGTCGGCGACATCCGCGAAGGCATCGCCTACGTGCGCCGTCACCAGGCGATCCTCTGGATACTGGTACTGAGCTTCTCCGTCATGGGCATCGCGTTCCCGGTGGTCACGAACCTTGGTCTCGTGTGGACGAGCCGCGTGCTCGACCTCTCGCCAACGGGCGTTGGATTGCTGGCGATGACGTGGGGAGTGGGAGCGATGGCGGCGTCCATAGGCATGACGAACGTGGGTCACTTCGAACGCAAGGGTTGGCTGCTGATCGTCGCCGCCGCCGGGTTCACACTGTGCGTCGCCGGATTCGGCTACTCGCGCTTCGTACCCTTGTCGGCAGTCCTGAACCTGGGTTTGGGCGGCCTGTCCACGGTGCAGACCGTCACCGCGGTATCACTCATCCAGAGGACGGTTCCCAACGAGGTCCAAGGCCGCGTGATGAGCCTCTCGTCGATGACCAACGGAGTTGCCCAGCTTCTGACGCTGCCCATCGGCGGTTTCGCGCAGTGGGCCACGTTCGAACTGACCATGCCCCTGGCCGGGTGGGCGAGCCTCGCGCTCGTCCTGCTCATCGCCATCGCCCGCCCGGAGGTCAGGAACTCAGGGCGGCTGGCAGAGGTCACCGACGCCACCATATCGCCGGTGCCGGCCGCCGCGGCAGAAGCGCCGTAACGCCGGAGGTTACTTGCGGTAGCGTCTGCCCGCGCCTGTGCGCTTAGCCCCGCGCCCATCGCGGCCGCCAAGCGTCCCATACGACGACCGCGCGAACTCGTGGAGCAGATCGCCTTCCTGCGATCCGGCGAGTTGACGCCGCAGTTCGAAGATCTGGTCCCGGAGCAGCGCCGCCTTCTCGAAGGTGCCGCCCACACCGACCCCGGCGATGAGCAGCGCCGCCTTCTCGAACTCCATCTCCCTGGCGGCAACCTTCATCTCTGCTTCCAGTTCCTTAATGAGCCGGAACATCTCGTCCTTCGGCAAGTCCACCGCGCCCATGTAGGCCACGGGCTGGTCGGCGGCCTTCTTGACGTGATCGGTGATGTCGCGGATGGCCTTGTGGATGCCCTCGGGCGTGATCCCGTGGTCGCGATTGTAGCCTTCCTGAATCTGGCGGCGGCGGTTGGTCTCGTCGATGGCCGTGCGCATGGACTCGGTCACGGTGTCGGCGTACATGATGACGTGGCCGTGGACGTGGCGCGCCGCCCGGCCGACGGTCTGGATGAGCGAGCCACCCGACCGAAGGTAACCCTCCTTGTCAGCATCAAGGATGGCGACCAGCGAGACCTCGGGTAGGTCGAGGCCCTCCCGCAACAGGTTGATGCCCACGACTACGTCGTAGACGCCCTGCCGCAGGTCACGCAGGATCTCAACGCGTCCCAACGTGTCGATCTCGCTGTGAAGGTAGTGAGTCCGTATGCCCATCTCCTGCAGGTAGTCGGCCAGGTCTTCGGCCATCTTCTTGGTCAGCGTCGTCACCAGCGCCCGCTCGCCTCGCTCGACGCGCGCGCGGACCTGGTCTAGCAGGTCGTCGATCTGGTTCCGCGTCGGCTTCACCTCGATGGTAGGGTCCAGGAGGCCGGTCGGCCGTATCACCTGCTCAACGACCCGCTCGCTGTGCTCCAGCTCGTAGGGCCCCGGCGTGGCCGACACGTAGATCACCTGGTTGAGGTGCTGCAGGAACTCGTCGAAGCTCAGCGGCCGGTTGTCCAGCGCCGAGGGCAGGCGGAAGCCGAAGTCGACCAGCGTCTGCTTGCGCGAGACGTCGCCGTGGTACATGCCGCGCACCTGCGGCACGGCGATGTGCGACTCGTCGATGAACATCAGGAAGTTGTCGGGGAAGTAGTCCAGCAGCGTCCAGGGCGTGGAGCCGCACCGCCAGGACAGACGTCCGTCCTGGCGGTGGTGCCGGCGCGAGATGTGGCATCCGTAGTTCTCGATGCCGGAGCAGTAGCCGGACTCGCGCAGCGATTCGAGATCGTAGAGCGTCCGCTCTTCGAGCCGCGCCGCTTCAAGGATCTTGTCCTGCGCCTTCAGCTCTGTGACGCGCTCCTTTAACTCCTCCTCGATGTCGGCCATAGCGGCTTCGAGCTTCTCTCGCGACGTGACGAAGTGCTTCGCCGGGTAGATGTCGACCCAGTCCCGATCACCCAGCACCTCGCCGGTCAGCGGGTCAACCTCGATGATGCGCTCCACTTCGTCGCCGAAGAAGTCGATGCGCACGGCGACCGCCTCGTAAGAGGGCTGGATGGTGATGCTATCGCCGCGCAGGCGGAACTTGCCGCGCACCAGGTTCACGTCGTTGCGCTCGTACTGCATGTCCACGAGCCAGCGCATGGCGCGAGTGCGGTTGTAGGCCTTGCCCTTCTCCAGACGCAGAACGAACGACTGGTATTCCTCGGGCTCGCCGAGGCTGTAGATGCAAGACACCGAGGCCACGATCAGCACGTCGCGCCGTTCGAACAGCGCGCGCGTGGCCGCATGGCGGAGCTTGTCGATTTCGTCGTTGATGTCGGCGTCCTTGGCGATGTAGGTGTCGCTCCGCGGGATGTAGGCCTCCGGCTGGTAGTAGTCGTAGTACGAGACGAAGTACTCGACGGCGTTCTCGGGGAAGAACTCCTTGAACTCGGAGCAGAGCTGCGCGGCCAGAGTACGGTTGGGCGCGAGGACAAGCGTTGGCCGGTTTGCACGCTCGATGACATTGGCCATGGTGAACGTCTTGCCCGAGCCAGTGACACCGAGCAGCGTCTGGTTCGTGAGGCCGCGCCTCAGGCCTTCGACGAGGGCGTCGATGGCCTCCGGCTGGTCGCCGGTGGGCTTGAAGTCGGAGACGAGCTTGAAGTCAGGCATCACAATCTCACATCTTCCGCATGCGCACTCGCCCGGGCGACAGGACCGTGACAGAGCCCTCTACCTGATCAAGGGGAGCGCTCGCCACGAAAGCCGCCACGAGGTCGCGAATCTGGCGGCGCGTGAATGTGTCTGGAACTCGCACCAAGATCACGCCGGGCACGCGCGGCGACCTTAGCGCAGAGAACCCCAGGTCCCTGGTGACGATTAGCCGCTGTTCTCGTGTGGCCACCCTTGCCAACTCGCTGTCCGTCGCGCCCCTGTGCTCCGAGCGGCTGACGTGGGTGACAGAGTGACAGTGGTCCTGCAGGACTTGTGCAACATCGACAGGTAGGTTCTCATCGACCAGGAAGCGCATGTACGCTTTCCTGGCTCAGCACCTCTGCCGCATAGGCGAGCGCGGCGAGAACGTCATCCTCCGTGACGCCATACGCGTTGCAGACGTCCCGGATTGTCTCCCCCCCTGCGAGCGACCCGACGATCACCTGCACGGGGACGCGAGTCCCGCGAATCACAGGTTTCCCGCCCATAACGTCTGGATCGACGGCGATCCGGTCCTGCCATTTCATGCTGTCCTCCGGCCATCTCGCAGAACGGCGGCTGGCAACACTCAGTATACCGGCCGCCACACGTTGCCTACTTCTTCCGGGCGAAGATACCCAGCGCGAGGCGGATGCGCTCTTCGAGAGGCCGGTCGCCGCCGTCAACCTCGGCGGCGGCCGCCGCCGCCTCAGTCTGCGAGTAGCCGAGGCTCACCAGCGCCGCGACCACGTCGTTGTCGGCGGGCGCCTTCGCAGGCTCCGCCGGCGCCCCGTCGGGCCCCAGGGCCAGCGCCGTCAGCTTCCCCTGCAACTCCAGCACCAACCGGCCCGCCGTTTTATCGCCGATGCCCGGGACGGCTCTCAATCGCACGACGTCGCCCTGAACGACGGCCGTCGCAAGCTCCCGCGCCGTCATCGACGACAGAAGCGCCAGCGCCGCCTTGGGGCCGATGCCTGACACCGTGATCAGGCTCTCGAACACGTCGAGGTCGGTCGAAGTCTCGAAGCCGAACAGCGACATGCCGTCCTCGCGCACCTGCAGGTGCGTGTGCAGAGCGACCTCCTGTCCTTCCGCGAGGGACGCCGCAAGGCCGACGGGGACGGACACACGAAGGCCGAGGCCTCCGACCTCGACAATGGCCCAATCAGGCCCCGTCCGGGACACCAGGCCGTGCACGCTGGCCACCGGGCTCACGGCACCACTCTCGTCATCGACGTGTTCCGGCTGCGAACGACGTGACAGATGGCAACCGCCAGAGCGTCGGCGGCGTCCGCTGGCTCAGGATCTGCCGCCAGGCCGAGTTGCAAGCGCACCATGCGCTGGACCTGAGTCTTATCGCCGCGCCCGTATCCTGAGACCGTCTGCTTCACCTCGGCCGGGGCGTACTCTGCCACCGACAGGCCGGCCCGGCCGGCGGCAAGGATCGCGGCCGCCTGCGCCTGGCCGATGGCAAGGGCGCTCTTGCGCCCGCCGTCAGCCACCGCCGGCACAAAGGGTGTCTCGATAGCGGCGGCGGCGGGCTGCAGCCTGGCGATGACAGCCGACAGATCCTCGAAGATCGCCAGCAGCCGCTCGGGAAGATGCTGGCCGGCCTTTGGCCTGATGACGCCGCAATCCACCGCCCGCAACACACCAGCGTCCTCGGCCACGACTCCCCAGCCCGTCACCCGGAGGCCGGGGTCGATGCCGATGACGGTCAGGCGTGGGCGG
>JBBITS010000167.1:0-256 GCA_037440665.1 Chloroflexota bacterium | reverse complement strand
CCTCCTGCGGCCTAGGCGTACGCGGCCAGGACCTCGTCGGGGAACTCGGCATTGAAGTAGACGCGCTGGACATCGTCCAGCTCTTCGAGCTTGTCGATGAGACGCAGCGTCTGCTCGGCTCGCTTCTCGTCCAGCGCCACGGTGTTCGTCGGCACGCGGGAGATTTGCGCTTCCGCCACGGCCGCCCCGGCGGCCTCAATGGCCCCGCGCACGGTTTCGAGGTCGTCGGGCCGGGTGTAGACCTCGAGGGCGCCGT
>JBBITS010000166.1:0-5598 GCA_037440665.1 Chloroflexota bacterium | reverse complement strand
TTGCCGCCGCATTCGATGAAGACGCGCGGCTCTGCCTCGCGGCTGGGGGTGCCGGCCCACCACCCCTTCTCCAGCGCCTCGCGGTAGTACTCGTCGAAGCGGCGTGGCATCTCCGGGTCATTCCAGCCGGGCTCGTTCCAGTTCTTGTCGTAGCCCGCGTGGTTGTACCAGAGGAACACCGGCGGGACCATGCCGCCGATGCCCGACGCCGACCGCTTGGTGAATTCGATGGACGCGATCTCGTCGGTCATCGTCGGGTCTTCTTTCCGCACGGCGTCGATGAAGCTGTTGTAGGCGTTGTAGAGCATGCGGGCGGCGTCCTGTCCCGGCGCCGGCTTGGCCGCCGACATCATCCAGCCGTCGAACAGGCCTGCGAGCCACGCCTGCACGCCCGTGCCCTTGCGTCCCCAGTTGCTCGTGAGCGCCAGCAGCAGGAGCTGCGACCGCTCGATGAGGTCGCCGTGGTAGTACTTGCCTGCGTTGTTGAGGCTGCCCAGCGTCTTCGTGCGGCCCTTCGCCACCTTCCGACCCAGTTCGCGCATGATGTCGGGCGCCACGCCGCAGATTTTCGACGCCTTCTCCGGCGTGTAGTCCTTCAGACGCTCTACCACCAGATCGTACACGGGGCGGCACGTCACTTTCTTGCCGCTCTTCAGCGTGACCGTGATCTTGCCCTTCAGCGCCGGGTCGACGGGGCCTGGCTTCAGCGTGTGCCGGGGCGCCGCCGCCAGCTTCCGTGTCTTTGTGTCCAGCCAGAAGAACTGCTCCGCGTGCCCGTCCTTCTTCAGGTCGGATTCGCGGAGGAAGCGCTTGTTGTCGTCACGCACGAGGAGCGGCAGGTCCGTCTGTTCCTTCACGAACTTCTCGTGGACCAGACCTTCTTCAACGACGGTCGCGGCCATGCCCAGCGCGAAGGCCGCGTCGGTCCCCGGCTTCACGGCGACGTAGTAGTCGGCGTGGCTGGCCGAGGGCGAGTAGTCGGGCGCGACCGTGACGACAGTGGCGCCCCGGTACCGCGCCTCCAGGATGTAGTGCATGTGCGGGATGCGCGTGAACGCCGGGTTGCAGAACCAGATGAAGAACACGTCGGCGTGGAACCAGTCGTCGATGCTGCTGACGGGGTCGAACTTGCCGTAGGTGAGGTAGTGCCCGGGCGAGAAGTCGTTCATCTCGGCGTTCAGGTCGGTGGTGATACCGCCGATGAGGCCATAGAAGCGTCCGCGCCCCGTGACGCCCCAGGTGCTGACGTTGCACCCGGAGAGCGCGATCATGGACTCCGGGCCCATTTCCTGGATAGCGTCGATGATGCCGTCGGCGATCTCGTCGCACGCTTGATCCCACGATACGCGCTGCCACTGCCCCGACCCGCGCTCGCCGACGCGCTTGAGCGGGTGACGCAAGCGTTCCCCGCCGGCGATGGTCTGGCTCCAGCCCGCGCCCTTCTGGCACCCCATCGGGTTCATGTCGGGCACGCCCTTTTCGATCACGGGCAGCACGCCAGCCTGCTCCTCAAAGGCGATCTGGCCGTCGCGCACGTAGACGCGGTACGGGCAGTTCCCGGGGTAGCAGTCGATGCAATGGCTGCCCCAGGCGACGCGATCGAACTTGAACCGATCGCGGTAGCGCTCCTCAGTGGGCAGCGCGCTGGGCGGCCTCTTGATCGCGCGGACGGGCTTCGCGGCGCCCTTGCGCGCCACCTTCCTGACAGGCTTGGTCCTGGTAACCACGAGCAATACCCTTCCTAGAGGCGACGTTGCCAAGTTTGCGGGCTCGCTGGCCATTCGGCAAGGGCCGGTCAGACGGTACCATGAGTCATACGGACCACACGTCCACACGCCGGCGGCCGCCGCCAGGGACCTTCGGCCCTAGCGCCGCGCGACGGTGGCGCGCGACAGTGAGAACGCTATGGCACCCATCATCAGGTTTATTGGACGTTCGGGCTCCGGCAAGACCACGCTGTTGACCAAGGTCGTCCGCATGCTGGTGGACGAGGGCCGCAGGGTCGCCGTCTTGAAGCACGCGCATCACCGCGTGGACCTCGACCGTCAGGGCAAGGACTCGTTCCGCTTCGCCGACGCGGGCGCGACGGTCGTCACCGTCGTCTCGCCCGAGAAGGTCGCCAGCTTCGAGGCGCCGGCGCGCGAGCCAGGCTTGCTGGAGCTGGCGGCGCGAGTCGGGGATCGCGTCGACGTCATCCTGGCCGAGGGTTTCCACGGCGTCGCCACGCCCTACATGCGGCTGATGTCCCACTCCGGCGGCCTGCCGGGCGAGAACGAGCCCGGCGAGCTTCTGGGCATCATCTACGCCGACCCTCCGGCTGGGGGCGACGGCGGCCTCTGGCGCGACGACGCCGACGGCATCGTTCGCCGCATCGTCGCCGGGCTCGACGCGCTCTCGGACGGTCAGCGGCGTCTCGAGCGCGAGTTGGAGGAGGCCGAGCGCTTCCACGGCCACATGTGCCCCGGCCAGGTGCTGGGCGTGCGCATGGCGCTGCTCGGCTGCCGGGCTGTTGGTCTGCCCGAACCGCGCCGGTCGAAGAAGCTCATCACGTGGGTGGAGATCGATCGCTGCGGCGCCGACGCAGTGCAGACGGTCACCGGCTGCAAGCTGGGGAAGCGAACGCTGAAGTACGTAGACTACGGGAAGCTAGCGGCGACGTTCCTGAACACTGAGACCGGCAAGGCAGTCCGCGTCGTCGCGCGATCTGACTCGCGCGCGCGCGCGGCCGCCCTCTACCCGGGCCTTGAAAACCACAACGCGCAGATGGCGGCCTACCGCGAGCTTCCCGACGCCGATCTTTTCACTCTGCAGGAGGTCGCCGTCGCGGTCGGCCCGTTCGACCGTCCCGGCAAGCCCGATACGAGAACCCGCTGCTCGGCCTGCGGCGAAGAGATCAACGACAACCGGCACCGCGACGGCGACAATGGGCCATTGTGCCGCGCCTGCGCCGGGGACGCCTACTACCGTATCATCGGACACACGGCGGAGGTGGAAGCGCAGTGAAGGTCGCCAAGGTTACCGCGTCCAGCGAATCGCTCCTCGATCCCGAGGGCGCCGCCTGGCGCTCGGCCGCAGAAGAAATCGTCCAGCTCGATCCGACGCCGCTCGTGCTCCAGCCGTCGGAGTACATACAGGTGAAGTGGGCTGACCTGAAGCATGGTGAGACGCCCGAAGTGCGGGTGCGCGCCCTCCACAACGGCGAGGACATCTTCTTCCGTCTTGAGTGGGACGATGCCACCGACGACAGCAAACCCGGAACAATGTCGGACTTCCCTGACCAGGCCGGCGTCATGTTCCCCATTAAGGACGACGCGCCCATCAGCGAGATGGGGCTGCCCGATCAGCCCGTGAATATGTGGCTCTGGCGGGCCGACATCGAAACGCCTCGCTACGTCACCGCCACGGGCCGGGGCCAGGCAACGCGCCATGCGGAGTCGCCGTTGAAGGGCAGGGGACTCTGGCGCAACGGCGTGTGGAGCGTCGTCATAGGGCGGCCGTTCTCGGTGGACCTGCCGGCCGACGTCGTGGCGCCTCTCGCGCCCGGCGCGACCCACAAGTGCACGTTCGCCGTCTGGCAGGGCAGCGCCAAAGAGCGCGCGGGCCTGAAGGCGCATGGGCCCCTGTGGCAGGAGTTGGAGATCGAGAGATGACGGTGGAACCCGAGGTGGCGATCGACGCGGGCTCGGCCGCGCGGTCGGAGTTGTACGGCCTTCTCGCCGACGCCTGGGCCTTTCCAGAGCGCGAGTTCCACACGCGCGTGGAGAGCGGCTTCTTCCGCGATCAGGTCGAGGAACTGGTGAGCCAGTTGCCGTACCGGCTGCCGGACTCGGCTGCTCTTGCAGGGCTGTCTGACACTGGCGAGTACCTGGACTTCCAGGGCGAGTACATGCGCCTGTTCGACGTGGGCACCGTCCGGCCGCCCTGTCCACTGTACGGCGGCGAGTGGGGCATGACCCGCAAGCGGACGATGGAGGAGACGCTCCGCTTCTACCGCTACTTCGGGATGAAGGTGGACGAGGACGCGCGCGAGCTGCCCGACCACGTGACGGTGGAGCTGGAGTTCCTACAGGTGCTGGCCTTCGAGGAAGGGATGGCCCGCGCGACGGGCCAGAACGAAGGACCGTTCCTGCGCGCCCAGCGCGACTTCATCGAACGGCACCCGGGCAAGTGGTGGCCCCTGCTGCAGAAGAAGCTGGCTCCACAGAGCCCTTCCCGCTTCTACGAGGCGCTCACGGCGCTGACGGGCGCGTTTCTCGCTGCCGACCTCGCGCATATCCGGGGACTGCTCTCTTAGTCAGGCGTCTGCCGATATGGGTCCGCCGGCGTCCAGAACGTCGCCGTTGAGCGCGATGACCACCGGACGCTCGTCGCAGTAACCTCCGGCCTCGCACTTGTCGAACTCGAACGCGCCCCGCGCCCTGTCGTAGCGTATGGTCCACGTGCCGGTCACGAGGCAGTCGTGGCCTCGGTTCAGTTGCGCCTGCAGCACGTTGACCAGCGCCTCGATCTCCTTCCGTCCCATCACACCTGCTCCACGTTCTCGCTGTCCACTGCGTTCATGATCGACTGCCGCCTTCTGGCGGGCAAGGGCACAGCGTGCGAAGAATGCGAAGGGGACCAGCCTTGGTCCCCTTCGATGTCAGGCGATTGCCTGGTCTGTTTGAGCGCTGCCCGCGTCGCTCTACGTGGCTATGGCGGCCTGCGCTCCTCTGACCTTCTCGATCTCCACCTTGTGAGCCCGCGGCGTGTGGCTCGGTTGGCCCAGGATAGGCCGGTACGTCAGGTGCCCGTAGTCGCCCAGCAGGTGCAACGGCTTGAAGGCCCCGCCCACGATCACCTGGCTGCTCATCCAGTCCGCGAACTGGTACGGCTCCCAGGCATGGTAGATGATGGCCTGCCCCGGCTGCACCGCCGGCGTCACCTTCACGTGCACCTTGTACCCGCCCACGTCGTTGTACACCCAGCAGAGGTCGTGGTCCTTGAGGTCCCGCTCCAGGGCGTCCCGCACGCTCACGTAGAGCACCGGCTCGCCCCGCTGCAGATTCAGAAGCGTCTTGTTGGAGCGGAAGATGGCGTGGATGCTGTGGCGCGTGTGGCCGCCGGTGACCTCGATGGGGTAGTCGCCGCCGGCGTTGGGGTTCTCCTTGTGGACGGGCAGGCCCTCGCCCGCCTCCAGGTACCAGGGGTGGTCGAGGTAGAACTGCTGGCGTCCGGTGAGGGTCGGCCAGGGCTCCTTGCCCTCGACGAACCACTTATGGGGCGCCAGGGCGTCGTCCGCCGGCATATCCGAGCAGATGCCGGTCACCGGGCCGTAGCTGCCGGGCGTCTTAACCTTGATGGCGCCCTCTTTGGCGATCTTCTTCCACGGCACGCCGCGCAATGGCTGTGACATGCTCACAGAGACGTCGAGGGCTTTGGTGTCGTCGCCCTCGTCGAACTCGCCGCCCAGGCTCCACTGGTCGAAGAACTGCTTCAGGTCGTGCTCGCCGCCAAAGCAATCTTTGTACGCGCCGACCTCGCGTTCGCGGGCGCGCTGCTGGATCTTGCGGGCGAGCTTCGCCATGATGTCGAACTCTTTCAGCGATTCGTAGATGGGTT
>JBBITS010000165.1:0-5693 GCA_037440665.1 Chloroflexota bacterium | reverse complement strand
GTAGCTGTCCTGGTTCTGGACGACGCCGGACTGCAGGCCGGTGTTGGGGTCGAAGATCGCGCCGAGCCTCTCGTCCGGCGCGCCGACGTACTGCCGCATGAGTTCGGGCTCAGGCAGAAGTACGTTCTCCAGTGTGTGCGTGGTCAAGAAGCCATCCTGTACGTTGTAGAACGGCGTCTTGCTGGCCTCAGCGGCGCGGCGCGAGATGAGAGCGAAGTCAGCGGCCTCCTGCGCGTTCATCGCCAGCAGCATGCCCCAGCCCGTGTCGGCGACGCCCATGATGTCGTCGTGGCCGCCGTGGACGTTGAGCGAGTGCGACGTTAGGGCCCGCGCGCCGATGTGGAACACCACCGGCAGGCGCTTGCCGGCGATGGCGTACAGGACCTCCTTCATCAGGATCAGGCCCTGGCCAGACGTGAAGTTGCTCACGCGGCCACCCGCGGCCGCGAAGCCCTCGCAGGCCGAAGCCGAACTGTGCTCTGACTCCGGCTCCAGGAAGACCAGCGGCTCGTCCCAGAGGTTGCGCTCGCCGTTAGCGACGGCGACCTCGTAGGCCTGGCCCATGCCTGTAGACGGTGTGATGGGGTATGCGCAGGCGCCCTGAGTGATGTGGCAATCTACATGGGCGACAGCGGTCGAGCCGTCGGCCGTGGATGGGATGCCCGGGAACGGGGCCCGGGAACGCCCTCCGTTGCGCACGGGTGGCACCTCCCCAGCGATCTGGGTGGAAGAGGCAGCTAGTGCCACCGCTTCTTTCCAGTATCGTCCGGCGGCGCGCGCTTCACAAGCGGGAAAGGCGCTGAATCACCCACTTATGTCCGATTTCGATTGAGCGCCACCGCATGCACAGAAGAAGCCAATGAGGCGCCCTGAACCGCCCCGGAGGCTCCCTGGTCAGGCCGCCTTCGCGTGGCGGCGCAGCGGCGCGACCGCGCGGACGTGATCGGGAGCCGATGGCGCCGCCCGGCGGCGGTCGTTCAGGATGTCCGCGGTCTTGAGGAGCCGCAGGGCTATGCCCTGCTCAGCGGCGAAGTCGATGAAGGCCTTCATGTCCTTGGGCAGGCACCTGCCGGCGTAGCCCCGGTACCCGCTTTCCAGCGGGTCCATGTGTGAGGAGCCAATGCGGTCGTCCGCCGCCGCCCCCTCCTTCACCAGGTCGTACCGGGCGCCGATGCGCTCGCAGAGGTCGTAGACCTCGTTGGCGAACGTCACCTTCAGCGCCAGGAACGCGTTGGTCACGTACTTCACCAGCTCAGCCTCGGTGGCTGGCACGGCCCGCGCGTATGGAGAGTTGGGAAGGAGGCCAAGTACCATCTCGGCGTAGGCCTGGCTGCGCCGCGTGTAGCCGAGGATCTGACGGTCCGGCGCCACGAAGTCCTCGTACGCCGATCTCTCACGCAGGAACTCAGGGCTGAACATGAAGCGGTGTTGGGGGAAGGCGTCCTGCAGCGCCTCGGTCGTGCCGGGCAGCACCGTCGACTTCACAACGACGATCCGTCCGCCGGGGATGGTTGCCACGGCGGCTTCCAGGTGCGTCGCGTCGAACCCGTTGTCGCCGTAGGGCGTCGGGACACAGACGAAGACGACGTCGGCGTCCGCGAGGGCGGCTTCGTCGTGATATCCCTTGGGAGGATCGTAGACGTGGACCTGGTGGCCCCGGCTCTCGAACCAGCGCCGCACCGTGCTCCCCACGACGCCGATGCCCATGATGCCGACCGAAATCGCAGTGCTACGACGCCACACAGATGTTCTCCACAGTTTGTCTGTCCTCACAGAGCCGGTGGGGACCATTATGGTTCGCAGCGCAGGATGGTACAGTCGGGAGAGCGCTGAGGACGCAGTGGTCAAACCCTGAGCACAGCAGGGGAGAACACCTACCCGCAGGAAGGAGCTACCGATGGTCAGTTTGCCGCTTGACGATCCGGTGGTTGCCGGCCTTATGAACGGGCCCACCCTAGCGCGGCTGGCCTACGTCGGACGCAACGGCCGCCCGCGCGTCGTTCCCATCTGGTTCATACACCGCGACGGCGAGCTGCTAATGGTCACCGGCCCAAAGGCCGACAAGGTCGCAGCCATCGAGGCCAACGGAGCGGTCGCACTGACCATCGACTCGGACCGGCCCCCGTACCACGTGCTGCTCGTCGACGGAGACGCCACGGTCGAGCCGGTGGAAGGCATGGCGCCCGAGTACCCGGAGATCGTCCGCCGGTACCTGGGCGACGGGGCAGAGGGCTACCTTGCGGGCATGCGCGACCGCGTGAAGCAGCAGCGGCGCATCCGCGTCCGCGTGCGCCGCTACCGTGTTATCGATTTCGTGCGCAGGTTCCCGAAGAGCCTGCGCTGAAGCGTTAGATCTGGCTGTAGCCGCTCCCCTGCCGGTCGAAGCCGATGCCTTTGCCTTCGGCTATCCAGCCGAACTCCTTGAGGATCTGCTGGCTGTAGGTCACGCGACCGGTCACCCTGTCCAGCGGCTCTGTGGCCAGCAGGAGCGCGGCCTTCGCCATGAGTTCCGGCGGCTCTCCCCGCGGGTCGTCGAGACCGCGCACCAGACGGTGGAACACTGTGCCCGGCGTCGGCACGACCTGCGACGGAGAAACGCATGTCACCGATATGCCGTATCGGTAAACCTCCTGCGCCAGACCCTGCGTGAAACGCTCCAAGGCCGCCTTCTCCGCCCCGTAGCACGTGCCGCCGGCCTCGACCGGCGCATCGGGATAGGGGCCTCGCCCCGGACCGATGGCCGCTCCCGAAGAGATGTTGACGATGCTGCCGCTTCCCCGCGGGATCATATCTCTCAGGGCGAGCTGGCTGAGGATGAACGGCGCGTGGAAGTTCACCGCCCACGACCGCATCCACCGGTTCAGCGGATAGTCCTTGACCGGGATGAAATAGGTGAGCGCGGCGTTGTTTACAAGCACGTCGACAGGCCCGTAGGCCGCGCGCGCGGCCTCCATGAGCTTCTCGCACTCCTCCGGCTCAGAGATATTCGCCGCTACGGGCGTCGCTTCGCCGCCCGCGGCGCGAATATCGGCGACCGTCTTTTCGAGCGATCCATCCAGCGGGTGCTCGCCCTCACGCAAGGTGCGGGCGGCGCATACGACGCGCCCGCCCTCGGCAGCGAACAGGCGCGCGATCTCCGCGCCGATTCCCCTGCTCGCGCCGGTGACGACGACGGCCTTGCCGTCGAGCTTCCCCACGCCTACCTCCTCAACGTCAGCGCGCGCCTGGTGGCCAGCAGGCCGGCAAGCGCCAGACCGAGCGCCGCCAGCGCGACCACATGGGGCGACGAGCTTCCTCCCGCCGCGCCCGTGCCCGTGGCCGGCGGCGTTATCGGACCGGAGGGGGTCGCCGTGGGCTGCGGCGCAGGCGCGGGCGGCGCGGCCGGTGGTGGAACGTTCGTGATGTCGTTGATGACCCACACCTCCCCCGGCTCGTCGGTCTCGGCCCCGTTCGCCGTAACGTACAGCTTGGCGCCGTCGAAGAGCATCGACGTCGCGTAGCTCAGGCCTGTGACGACGGGCGTCAGAGTGCCGTCCGTGTTAACGCGCAGCACGCGCCCGCTTCCCGGCGTGAAGGGTGGGAACGGCTCGGCTCCGGCGTCTGCCATCTGCAACGCGTAGAGCTGGCCGCGAGGGCCGATGCCCACGTCGATCAGCGCCTTGTACCCGCCGGCGATCACGTGCACGTCTCCGGTCGTCGCGCCAACCGACGCCACCTGCCCATGCTCCGGCGGGAACGGGAAGCGGCCGAAGTAGGCTACGTAGAACGGTCCGCCATCAGGGTCGTAGGTGATGCCCGTCGAAACAGGGTGTCCTCGCAGCTCGGCGAGGCGGCTCACGTCGCCGTCGGGCGTCGCCACGATCACCTGGTTCTGATTCCCGTTGACGATGTAGAACGCGCCGTTGCGGACAACCATCGCGTACAGGTTGCCGCCCGGGTCGATGTCCAACTGCGTGCCGTCGAGCTGATCCCGCACCGGGTTCGCGTCAACGAACGACCCGACGTCAGCGACCAAGGTCACGCTTCCGTCGCCGCTCACTGCGTAAACGCCGCTGGGCTCGCCCGGCAGCCCCCACGCAGCGCCGCCGTGCGCCAGCAGATAGTAGAGCTGGTCGCCAATGAAGGCCACGTCCGTTGGCCCGACGGTCCCCAGAAGGGCGTTATGCACCGAAGGAAGGCCATCGGCGACCGTCGAACGTGTTCCTGTCGCCGGGTCGATCTTCGAGATGCGGCCGGTGTGCCCGACTTCGTAGTCCATGCCGCCCACGGTCACGGTCGCCTCGGCGCCGCCGGAACCCGCTTCGGCGACGTACAGCATGCCGTCCGGGCCGAGGGCCATTCCCCGCGGGCTTACCAGTCCGCCCGCGAGCTTGACGCCCGCTGACGGACCGCTCTGCGCGCCTGCGCTCAGGGCGCCCATCAGGACCGCTGCGGCCAGCGCTGCTGCCACCGCAAGTATGCTTCGACGCACTGCGTTCTCTCCCTTCCCTGCAAGAAAGATGTGGGCCGGATGCGGGCGCTCTGGGTAGAACGCCGCTCGCGCCAGTATCTACGCACGGCAGGGTATGGTCAAACCAGGTACGCAGAGTGGAGGCGTTTCGAGAGTGCAGTGGTTGGCCAGCCGGGATTTCAGGGCGCCCCGGGCGCAGCCCGCGCGGCGTCGCGCTTCTTTATCCACTCGTCGAAGCCGGGCACGCGGTTGGTGGGCAGAGGAACGAACTCGAAGCCAACGGCACTGCCGTCCTCGGAGCTTCCAACCTGCACCTCGCCGAACAGGTCCATGTTCCCGTCGAGGCCGAAGCGAGCGGCGCGCACCTTGAGCAGGCCCTCGTCGTCCTCAGTCAGCACGACCTGCCAGTTGCCGTCATTCAGCTTCTGCATCAAGAGGCCAGCGACCTCGCCCGCGGGCTGGTCCGTCTGCCATTCGACGCGGTAGGGCAGAAGGTCGCCCTCGCCGGCCTCGGCGACCTCCGCCTCCGGCGGCGCGGGGAAGTCGTCCGGCAGAGCGCTCAGCACCGCCTGGCGTCCGAAGGGGTCGGGCGCGAAGGGGCCGTTCTGACTGACATACGCCGACAGGAAATAGGCGCCCGCCATGACCATCACGGCCGCTGTGGCAGAGCGCGCCATCGCAGGGGCGCTCCGGTCGCTCCTGCGCCTTCGAGCGATCGCCCGGGCGCGCTCGATGGCGGCGACGACAGGGTTGACGTTGGGCAAGAGGTTCCCCTGCGTCGCCGCAGCCATCCGCTGCCCGGCGATGGCCAGCGCAAACACCGACAGCAGCGCAAACGGCTGGATCCAGTACAGGCCGTACGTCTCGCCTTCGGCGAACATGTCGACAGCCGGATACGGCGTCGCGTTCTGCGTCGCGGCTGCGGCGATGCCTCCCAGCCCCAGCAGAGCCGGCGCGAGGAGCCGCGGGCGCAGGTCAGCCCGGAGAAGGAGGGCCGCGGGGACGGTCAGCAAACACCAGTTGTAGAACGTCGAATAGGGAACCAGCAGAAGCATACCGATGGCGGCCGCTACCTTCGCTACCGGAAGCGGCGCCTTGATCCACACCAACAGCACGGCGGCGGCGCTCAGTGCGATGAGGTCGAACACCAGCAGCGGGTTCGGTTCGATCCCGGCGCTGATGAGGAAGCCCTGCCACGAGTACTGCCACGCCTGCTGCATGGGCAGGTGCATGTCGCGACTGT
>JBBITS010000164.1:0-5701 GCA_037440665.1 Chloroflexota bacterium | reverse complement strand
CGGAGGACGCCGCGTTCATCACCGGCCAGGTCCTCTTCGTCGACGGCGGGATGTCCGTCGGGGTCTAGGTCACCGCGCCCGGCCGGCCCTGCGTTCGGGGTTGAGTCGATGCGCAGCGAGGCGATCCCGTCGCTGGCGAGCACCAGGCTGGGACCACGGCCTCATCGCCCCCCCGTGCTTCGCGCTCGCCGCGCAGGCCGACATGGCGCGGTACGGCCCCGGCAGGCGGGTCAACGGCGCGTCCCCCGAGCCCCAGGCCTCGCGGGTTGCCGCGACAGGGGCCCGTGGCCGAGCGGGCTTGGTCGGCGCGGCCCGTGGGCGCCCCACGTCCGGCTCACGCGGACCCGGGGGCGCGCGTGCCCGGGTGGGCGCGAGCTAGTCAGTGCGCGCGCCGGGGCAGGGGCTGCGGGCGCGTCACCGCGGTGGCGGCGTCGCGTGCTTGCCCACCGACGGCCGCGCCGCCTTACTCACCGGATGTTTCACCTGCCTGCAACCCGCGGCCCAGGCGCAGGGCGTCCTCGACTTGTCGAAGGGCATCCTTGATCTCGGCCTCCAAGCTGTCGACCTCGGCTCCGATCTTGTCGAGGGCGGTCCTTCCGCTGGTCAGCTGCGTCCGCATCGCCGTCAGGCGCTTGAGCGCCGTTCGGACCCGGCTCAGCTGAGGCTCCACCGCGTTGACGTCCATGGCAGCCTTCGATCCTTGCGCCGCCTCATGACGCACTTGTACGACGACCCACCGCACAGCGACGGGTAGGCAGTCGTGCACGGTCGCGATGTATGGCCCGCTCGCGACCCGCCCCTCACCCCAGTCACCGATCTCGGCCGCCAAGCCCGCCGAGGTTCGCGCCACGTACACAGCCCCCTGGGCGGCCCGGTGCCGCATGGCCTCCCCGAGGTCCTGCGACACCCTCTTGTGCCCGAAGCCGTGCTCGCGGTCGCGCGCCTCGACCACAATCTTCAGGGGCTGGTCTGTCGGCCCTTCCGGCAGAAACGTCAACAGGACATCGCCCGGTTGATTGTCGCCGCCGACGTGCTCGATCGTGACCCGGCTCCGACCAAGGACCCGCTGGAGAAGTTCCACGACCTCCTCCTCGTAGGTACCGCCCTTGACCGTCGTGTCGCGGAGTGCCGCCTCGACCGCCTGTTGCCCAGTCAGCAGCGTCCGAAGCTTGTCGATCTCTCCCGCGAGCGGTTGGACCGCCTCGGAGACCTGTTTCTTGACCTGCGCGACGAGCGGCCCGTCTTGGCCGACCATGTCCCGCACTACCGCCCCGAGGACATCCTGGATGGATCCCCTGCGTTCGGGGTCCAGCAGGGCGCGCACCTCCGCCAACGCCTGGCCCAGATCGGAATCTGAGCTCTTGGGATCTAGCCGTCTGTGGACCTCGTCCAGGCGTTTGCTGATCGCCGTCTCGGCTGCTCGGGCGACCTCTGCGACCGGGGCCAGGGCTTGCCCCGGCCCCGTGCCTACCTTGCCGATGAGCGAGTCTCGAATCTCGGGCACGATCTCCCGCGCCTTCTTCTCGACCTCACTCAGCAGCTGCTCGACTTGCCGCCTGACGAACTCCGTGTTCTGTCCCGCGACAGCATGCTGAAGGCAGAACACTCCGACGCGAATGGCGTGCACCAGCCTCTGCGGCCACTCCGGCTCAGGGAATGCTTCAAGGTAGTCGGCGACCTCACGATCGGGAACCTCGAGGCGTTCAATGAGGACGGCCTCGGGACGTAGGACAATCGCTGCGCTCGCTCCTGTCAACTCCGCCATGACATCTCCCGCGTGTTCCATCTCCGCTCGGCTCGTATGATCTTATGCGCCCTGGATCTCCACCGGCGCCTCAGGTTGATCAAATGCTAGAGCGTCGCCTGCGTGCTGTTGCCACCGTACCTCGTATTGTGCGCGGTCCAGAACAACGAGGTCGTCTGTGGTACCGTGGTCACCCTCGTCAAGACCGGCTCCAAATAGCACTCCACCCAGATCGGTCAGGATGTAGCGGTTGTGTAGCTGCTCTCCCTGCGCCCTTGCGTCGAGGCGAACCCACATCAACCTTATGCCCGCAGGGATGCAACGCCGGAGCAGCCCCTGGCACGCAGCCTCGAAGACAGCGCGCGTCGCAGTGTTCTCTGTCGACGTGTGGACCTCAACCCGTTCGGGGCCGGTCACACATCGGCCTTGGACCAGGGCCCGAAGAAATGCCTCCAGCGTCAGGCGGTGGCGGAAGCTGTCGGGGCCGAAGTAAGGATCCACGAAGACAACGATCCGCGCGATGCGAAGCAGGGCCGCCACTGCGGCCGCCATGTCGCCGGCCCGCCTGGCGACTGTCAATCCCTGTGGTACTGCCCAGAGGGGAGTTCCGTCGTTTAGGTCGGCAGCGATGAGGACACGCGGATGGCCCTCCGGATTCTCCCGCGCCAGGATGGCTTGGAAGGGAACCCGTTCGTGTTCGGCCCTGGCGTTCTCAGACCATGCGCGCCCCGGGTCCCATTGATAGCCTCGTCGATGCACCATCCTCTCGCTGAGACGCTGCAGCAGTTCGACCATTCGGGTTCGCTCGAGGTCGTCGCTGCTCTGGAATGCCTGCCATACGAGACGCTTCCACGATCTCGGATATCGAGAGACTATCCGCGGCTGGCCAAGACCGAACTTCTCGACGAAATAGCGGTAGTCATGACGATTGCCCCAGGTGGCGACGAGCTCGGGCTCGAGGGCGTACTCGTGGATCATCCGTCAGAAGAGCTCCCGCGCCCGCTCGGCGAAGAAGCCTTCCGGCCAAGGTCGTTCGAACTCACCCTCCGGTGTGACCGGGATATGGATCACCTCGGCACCCTCCCGGCCGGGCTGAACGTACAGGACCGCGATATCGTCGGGCCGGACGCGAGGAAGGCCCTCGGGAAGCTCAACATCAGTGGTTTCGCGAACTCGGCGCAAGATGCGCAGAATCAGGTGCTCGCTGTGAGTCTCGATCAGGAACACGTTGCCCTGCCCGCCCAGGGCGGATTGGAGGAAGACGTCACCGAGCTCGGCCTGGAGCGCGGGATGCAGGTGAATCTCGGGCTGCTCGATGGCCACCAACAGGCCATTGGAGGCATAGGCCGAGACCAGCACGGGCAGCACCTGGCTCACGCCAATACCCACATCCCGGTGGCTCACCGGGGTCCCCGTGCGCTTGTCGATCAGCACCAGGTCTTGGAGCGCTTCCCCCCGCGCCTCGACCAGCTCGCGGGTCCACCGCTCCACCAGGGCTTCGGAATCCATGGTGGCCGTCACGATGTCCTCGACCTCGGGAATCGTCTCTCCCGGCTCCTCGGGGCCGATGGCCGTCAGACGCTCGGCCAGCTCGTTGGCCAGGGCCCCGAGGTCGGGCTGCATTTCGCCATGAAGCCTTCCCAGCAACGAGGCCGCCAGGTCGTGGAGCGCCTTGGCTACCTTCGGCGGGAGTTCACCAGCGACAGCCCCCGCCGGGAGAAGATCGCGGACCACCAGCTCGTAGGGCGTCTTCAAGCGGGCAGCGTCCCCCAGCCAGGCGTTCACCCGGCGGCGGATGTCCTCGCGCGTACGAACCACGTCCCACGCGTAGCCCCCGCCCGCGAACCAGTTCGGATCGTGATGCTGGGAAAATGCAAGGTGGCGCGGGGGATAGGAGCGAAGCGGGCCCAGATAGCGGAGACGCCGGACGTCCTCCTCCACCGCCGAGGCGACCCCCCCGATCAGGTCGCGAAGGGCGCCGGGCAGAAACATCCGAGCCGCCCGTGCCAGGTCCTCGCGACGACGCCCACGGCTCACCGCGAGGAAGGCGGGCGATGGCTCAGCCGCCGAGGCTTCCGCCTCTTCTTCCACCCGGGGGAAGAGGCCTCGCGATCGCGCCGTGATTCCAGGAATGAGAGCGTCCAGCACCTCCGCAAGCCCTTGGAAATCTTCCTCGCGCAGGTCCTGCGTCGTGGTGGCAAGCGTGACGATTGCGCGGAAAACTTCGCGGAAGACGGGGTGGTGGTGATCGAGCCGGTCCAATCGCAGGACTCCGCCCGGCCGCGCCGTTATCGAGAGCAGCGGCGCCCCGTCCACCACCAGCGCAAAGCGCTCCAGGCGCACCCCGCCCGCGCGGTCGAGCTCGCGGGCGAACTCCCCGAGCAGGGTCCGCTGCTCGCTCGCGAAGCCGGCCCCGATCGCCAGTTCCACCAGCACCGCTCGCGCCGACCGCAGAAACTCCGCCACGCGGCCGCTGAGCCGCCCCGCGTCCAGCTCGAACCCGAGCTCCAGCTGCCGCTCCCGCTCGCGGCGGTAGACATACTGGCGGAACCCCCCGAGGTCGATCGCCTCGCCCCCGATCTCGGTGCGCTGCGTGTCGAGCTCGCCTGTGCCGACGGCGTGGTGGGCCAGCGCCAGTGCATGGATCAGGCTCGACTTCCCCGCGCTGTTCGCGCCGAACACGAGCGTGATCGGCCGGAGGGGGATGCGCTGTGCGGTGCCGAAGGCCTTGAAGTTGGCGAGCCGCAGGGCGGCGAGGGTCATCGCGCCAACTCCACGACCTTCTCGATCGCCTTGCGCAGGGCGTCAGGGATAGCCTTCGCCGTCGCACCGGAGAACTGCCTGAACGCCTGGTCAACTTTCTCGGCCTCGTCGTGAGGAAGCCCGAGCTCGGTTTCGAAGTCCGGCCTCATCCAAAAGAGGACGCCTCCAGGGCAGGCGGCCTCAATCTCCCGGTTCCAAGCCTCGTGTTTCTTGTTTCGCTCGTCCGCCTTCTTCTTGAGCTCCTCGCTCCAAGCGGCCTCGATGCTCTTGACGTCAAGGTCCACCAGGACTGCGAAGGGGATCCCCATAGCGCTGCACACCTTTGCGAAGAGCGGCAGCTTCGTCTTGCCGCCCACCTCCACGACCGAGATGCCCAGCCGGTTCAGGTCGTGCCCCAACGCCCGAAACATGATGGGCAGCGCGATCCTCTCGGTCGAACCCTCCACGAGAAGGACGCTCCGCGCAAAGAAGAGCTCATTTCGCTGCGCGTCGAACTCGGTGAGGAGCCGCAGGGCCTTGCGATCGTCGCCGGCCAGCGCGGCCTTCGGCGCCTGGCGCACGGTCGTACCGTCTGTTTCCGTCCGTCGCACGAGCGCAACCGCTTCCGGCCGGTCGAGCTGCACGAACATCGGTGAGTGGGTGGACAGAAAGACCTGGTTGCCCTTCTCGCTCAGCGAGCGAAGCACTCCCGCGAAATAGCGAGCACGATGCGGGTGGAGGAAAACCTCGGGTTCCTCCAAGGCGAACACCGCGCCTTCTCGCCTGAGCTCCTCGTAGGTGCGGAAGATGGCGACGACGATCGCGCTCTGGAGGCCGGCACCGACCTCTGCGGCCGGGCTAATGATGCCCATCTGCTCGACGTAGAGCTGGAGCGAACGGAAGGCATTCGTGGGGTCGTGGCTCTCGAAATGCAGCTCGACCCTGTCGCGGACCGGATCGAGGCCCATCTGCTCCATGGCATTGGCCGCGAGCTTGTTCTCGATCTCCACGAAGCTCTGGGTGCGCAGATACCGGTAGGCATCCTTGACCGCCGCCTCGAACGCCTCCCTCCGGGTCATCTTCTCGGTGGAGCCGTCGCGCTTCTTCACCCGCATCGTGGTCTGCGGGCACGCTTCGTCGCGCGACGTGGTGGTCGGGCGAGCGGGACGCAACGACGCAGCGCCGTTGGCCTTCGTGGTGGTCGTCTCGTTGAGC
>JBBITS010000163.1:0-5795 GCA_037440665.1 Chloroflexota bacterium | reverse complement strand
TCGAGTCTTCGACCGGCAAAGGGGCTCCGCCCCTCTGCACTCCCCGTTTTTCGGCACCCTGCTAGGGCGCCATTCGGTTCGTTAGCCTACGAGGCCCCGGTAGCGCCGGGGCCTTCGTGTGTGCGTCGTGCGCCGGAGTCAGCGGCAGTGAGGGCAGAGGCCGAAGATGGCGAAGTGGTCGACGTCGGCGCGGAAGCCGGTGCTGGCCTCGACCGAGGCTGCGAGCTGCTCCAGATGGCGGTGGTCCAGCTCGGACACGAGGCCGCACTTGCGGCAGATCAGATGGTGGTGGCGCTCCTCGCCCTGCGCCCACTCGTACGTCCCGTCTCCTGTGCCCATGTCGGTCTCGGTGACGAGGCGTCTCTCCTTGAGGACGTTGAGGGTGCGGTAGACGGTGGAGATGTCCACGTAGGGATACGTCTCGCGCACCTTCGCGTGGATCTCCGACGCGCTCATGTGGCCGCCGCCGTGCCGGAGGACGGAGAGGATGAGCAGGCGCTGCGGGGTCATCTTGTGGCCCGCCTCGCGCAGCGTGCGGATGGTGTCTTTCTCGCAGGTCATGGCGTATCGCGATCAGATTGTCCTTCGTCTGGAAGGACACCTTTCACGGTACGAGGTTTGGGCAGGCGCCGCTAGCGGGGGGCGTCAGGACGAAGGCGTGCGGTCCAGCAGCAGGCGCAGGTAGCGTTCGACCTCGGCGGCGGGCGGCGGTTGGTTCAGGGTCGCCGCGACGATGTTGATGACGACGTCGCCCTTGCGCGCGAAGACGGCGTCGGCGACGAAGCTCAGGTCGAAACCGCTGACGGTGATGGTCCCGCGAATGCGCCAGGCGAAGGAGCCGTCGCCCAGCGCGGGGTAGGCCGCGGGCTCGGCGGTGACGTTGCGGATGGGCGTAGCCTCGGATGAAAGGCCTGCGACGAAATCGGTGACGGCACTGGCGTCGAACCCCTGCAGGTAGGCGACGCAGGCGCTAGCGCCGTCGGCCGTGCCGAACAGCCACGCCGAGGTCGAGACGCGGGCGATGGCGCCGTTAGCGGCCAGTTCGAGCGTTGGCGGCGCCGCGAAGGCGCTGTTGGCGACGTAGGCGCGGCCCCACTCGGCGAAGAGCCTGCGGGCGGTGTCGCCGAACTCGCCCGTCGCGCCGGCCAGAGCCTCTTCGCTAGTCTGGAAGCCGGCGCCGGCGTCGGTGTAGTCGGCCGGCACGTCGGCCTTCTGGAGGACGGCGGGCTCCAGCCGGGCGCGCGCGGCCTCGGGGCTGATGTCCGTGGCGGCGGCGGCCTGGGCTACCGGCGTCCGATCCGGGCCGATGACCATGCTTGACGCATCGCTGCCGGGCGTCGGCGTGGGAGCGACAGCCGCCGGGGTCTCACCGAGGCCGGTGGTAGCGATAGCCTCGAGGATCATCGATTCCTGGTTCTTGCTCTTGGACCCGGACGTGGGCGAGCCGGGGGCGCGGGTGCTGACAGCGGCCAGGACCTCGGTAGTCTCCTCACCGCCATCGCCGGAAGTAGCGACGAAGTAGGCGGCCACGGGGGTGACGGCGGCCGCGGCGACAAGAGCAAGCGCCCCCAGGCGCAACCAGAGGGGCCGGGTCTGGAACCTGCGGTAGACTTCGCGAAGGATGCTCAAGGCGGGGGCCTTTCGCCGGAGGCGCGTTGGATTCAATATCCAAACGCCGGTAGCAGCCAGCAGTTACCATTTGTCTACCGTCAATCGTGAAAGATCGCAAGCGGAGCGCCGATTCTACCGTCCACCGTCGGCCAGCGGCTTTCGTCCGGGCCGGGAGGGCGCCAGCGGCCGGATGGCGGTTGCCCTAGGGCCGCGCGAGGGGTAAACAGAACCCGTAACCCCGCCTTGCATTACTTCCGAGAAAGGAACTGCGGTCATGCCTGTCAGCGCCGACATCGTCGGGAAGGAACTCCCGTCTCAGACCTTCGAGTACACGCAGCGGGACGTCATGCTCTACGCCCTGGGCGTGGGGGCGGGCCTCGACGAGCTGGACTTCATCTACGAGAAGAACCTGAAGACGCTGCCCACGTTCGCGGTCATCCCGGCGTTCCCGGCCATGGGCGGGCTCGGCTCGCTCATCACCTTCAACCCGGCGTTGCTGCTCCACGGCGAGCAGGCCATTCGCCTGAACGGTCCGATCCCCACCAGCGGCAAGCTCACCACGTCGGCGAAGATCGGCGCGGTGTACGACAAGGGCTCGGGCGCCGTCGTCATCATCGACTCCGTGACGAAGGACGAATCGGGCAAGGCGCTGTTCAGCAACAGCTCGTCGGTGTTCCTGCGCGGCGAGGGCGGCTTCGGCGGCGAGCGCGGGCCGTCGGGGCCGAAGAACGTCCCGCCCGACCGCGCGCCGGACGCGACGGTTTCGTACAAGACGTTGCCGACGCAGGCGGCCATCTACCGTCTGTCGGGCGACCGCAACCCGCTACACATCGACCCCGACTTCGCGAAGCTGGGTGGCTTCGACCGGCCCATCCTGCACGGCCTGTGCACCTTCGGGCACGTCGGACGCGCGCTGTTACATACGTACGCGGGCGGCGACCCGGCGCGGTTCAAGGCGATGGAGGTCCGCTTCTCGGGAGTCGTCTTCCCCGGTGAGACTATCACCACGGAGATGTGGGACACGGGCGGCGGCAAGATCGTCTTCCAGGCGAAGACCGAGCGGGGCGAGCCGGTGATCACCGGCGGCGCCGCCGAGGTCGCCTGACGGCGGAACGCTCTTGGGCCTGAACCAGGGGTGACGTGACCGATCGCACGCAGGCGCGCCAGCCGATCTTCTACGGCTGGATCGTGGTGGGCGCGCTGGGGACGATGCTGTTCCTGAGCGCCGGCCTGGGCTTCTACGCGCTCGGCGTGTTCGTGACGCCGTTCGAAAACGAGTTCGGCTGGTCGCGCGGGCAGGTGTCGGTGGCGATGACCGTCGGCACCATCGTCAGCGGGCTGATGGGCCCGGCCGCGGGCGCGCTGCTGGAGCGCTGGGGCGCGCGCAGGCTGCTGACCACGGCGGCGATGATCACCGGTCTGGCCTTCGCGGCGCTGGGGCTCACGGAGTCGCTCTGGTTCCTGTACCTGGCGTTCGGCGTCATGGCCGTGGGGCGCGCGGGCATGATGATGGTGCCGGCCAGCGCCATCACGGCCAACTGGTTCAACCGCCGCCGGGGCGTCGCCACGGGTGTGATGACGGCGGGTATCGGCCTGGGCGGCCTGGTGATGACGCCGGTGGTCGAGCGGCTGATCGACGCCGCCGGTTGGCGTCAGACCTTCGGCATCCTCGGCTTTGGCCTGCTGGCGGTGGCGCTGCCGCTGACGCTGTTCGTCATCCGGCAGCGGCCGGCGGACCTCGGTCTGGAGCCGGACGGCGAGCATGCACCGCCGCTCGGAGCGGACGATCCGCCGCGGCTGGCGATCGCGGGCCTGGAACTGCGCGAGGCGACGCGCACGCCCGCGTTCTGGATGCTCACGGCGGCGATCAGCCTGGTCTTTGCGACGCAGAGCGCGATCCTTCTGCACGTCATCCCGTACCTTGAGGGCGAAGGTGTGCGGCGCTCGCAGGCGGCGCTGGTATTGGGGTTGATGTCTGGGATCGGCGTGCTGGGGAAGGTCGGCGCTGGTTACGCGACGGACCGCGTGCAGCCGCGCCTGGTCATCACGACCGCTTTCCTGGCTCAAGTGGTGTCGCTGGCGCTGCTGCTGAGCGTTGGCGAAGCCGGGATGGTTCCCTTCACGGCGTTGTTCGGCGTGTCGATGGGGTCGGTGGTGGCGCTGCAGCCCCTGCTGCTGGCCGACTACTTCGGACTGCGGGCGTTCGCGGCGGTGATGGGTGTCGTGACGGCGTTCGGGATGGTTATCAGCGCCGTCGGTCCTGCGGCCGCAGGGTTCATCTACGACGCAGCGGGTAGCTACATGCCGGCGTTCATGGCGTTTCTGGTAATAGACGCAGTGGCCGCGGCGCTGGTCCTTGGCAGCCCGCGCCCGCTGGCCGGCGCCGCGGCAACGGGCGCGCCCGCCGCTCCGGTGGCAGCGAGGCCGCATGCCTGAGGGCGGCCAAGGCTGGTATCATCGCCATCAACGCGTGACCGAGCGCAGGAGGTGACCGCGTGATCGAAGGCGTCGAGCTGAAGGAGCTGGTGACCCACCGGGACGAACGCGGGTTCTTCCGCGAGATCGCCCGCAACACCGAGTCCATCGTCGCCGAGGGCTGGGCGCAGGTCAGCCACTCGCTGATGTTCCAGGGCGTCGCCAAGGGCTGGCACATCCATCCGACGCAGATCGACTGGTGGTACGTGCCGGTGGGCGACCTGAAGGTCGCGCTGTACGACCTCCGCGACGGCTCGCCGACAAAGGGCGAACTGCAGGAGCTGTTCATGGGCGAACACTACGCTGCGCAGCTTCTGAAGATCCCGGCGGGCGTCGCTCACGGCTGCCGGGCTATCAACGGGCCCGCGCACCTTATCTACCTGACGTCGCGCACGTACGACCCGGCCGAAGAGCTGCGCCGTCCGCACGACGACCCGGAGATCGGGTACGACTGGACGCGGCTCCCGCCCATCACCTAGGAAGGTCGAATCTGGCATGGCGTCTTCCTCCAGCGGCTCGCCGCCAGGGCGAGTCGATCAGAACACGTATCGCCGCCGCGGCGCCGGCCTGACGGCGCACGACCCGGCCCGGGCGTTCCAGGGTTACACCCTGTTCACGCCAATGTTCGGCGATGGCACGGTCTTCCTCATCGACATGGAGGGCCGGCCTGCCCACCAGTGGAAGATGCCGCTACCGCCGGGCCTCTGGGCATACCGGCTCGACAACGGCAACCTGCTGTACGTGGGCAAGACGCCTGATCCCTCGCCGCCGTTCATGGCTTGGAGCCTCTTTAAAGGCGGCGCGGTGATGGAGGTTGACTGGGATGGGAACGTGCTCTGGGAGGTGCGCCACCCGGCCCAGCACCACGACGCGCGCCTCCTGCGCAACGGGAACGTAATCATGCTCTGTCTGGAGCAGGTGCCGCCGGAGATCGCGGCGCGCGTCCGAGGCGGGCTTCCGGGCACGGAAGCGCCCGGCGGCGTGATGTACGCCGACGTCATCCGCGAGGTCACGAAGGACGGCGAGACGGTCTGGGAGTGGCGCACCTGGGAGCATCTTGACCAGGAAACCGACGCCATCACCGCCACCGACCATAGGGAGGAGTGGACGCACGGCAACACCGTGGTCGAGCTGCTCGATGGCGATGTCATGATCAGCCTGCGCAACATCAGCACGGTGTTGATCATCGACCGGGCTACGGGCGCCATCCGCTGGAGGGTGGGCCACGATCTGCTGGCGCAGCAGCACGACCCGACGCTTCTCCCCAACGACAATGTGCTCGTCTTCGACAACGGCGTGCGCCGCGCGAAGCAGCCGTGGACCTTCTCCCGCGTCATCGAGATCGAACGGGAGAGCAAGCGAATCGTCTGGCAGTACACGGATCGGCCTCTCTTCAACTTCTACAGCCCGTACATTTCGGGGGCGCAGCGCCTGCCCAACGGCAACACGCTGATCACCGAGGGCGCGCCGGGGCGGTTGTTCGAAGTGACGGCCGAAGGGCAGGTCGTGTGGGAGTACGTAAGCCCCTACTTCGGGGAGGCCCCCGCGCTGGGCGAGTGCAACTGGGTATTCAGGGCTCGGCGCTACCCGGCCGAGGCGTGGCCCCGGTTGGGCTAACGGGCCACGATCTGCAACGCGGCCAGAGCGCCCGCAACGTCGGGTGGCCGGCGCGAGAGGGCTGTCGCGAGGAAGGTGCGCAGGAGGACGCC
>JBBITS010000162.1:5244-5840 GCA_037440665.1 Chloroflexota bacterium | reverse complement strand
CCCAGCGGCTTGGTCAGCAGCAGCGCGTCGCGGGGCTGCGCGCCCGACTTCCGCACCACGCGCTCGGGATGAACGACGCCCGTCACCGCCAGCCCGTACTTCGGCTCCCGGTCGTACACGGTGTGGCCGCCCACGATTATGCCGCCTGCCTCCGACACCTTCTCGGCGCCTCCCAGCAGCACCTCCGTCAGGACGTCCGGCGTGAGGTCTTCGGGAAAGGCGACGATGTTCAGGGCGAGCAGCACCTCGCCGCCCATGGCGTACACGTCGCTCATGGCATTGGCGGCGGCTATGGCGCCATACGTCCGCGGGTCATCGACCACGGGCGCGAAGAAGTCGACCGTCTGCACCAGCGCAAGGTCGTCGCTGAGGCGATAGACGGCGGCGTCGTCCGGCCCCTCGAGCCCGATGAGCAGGTCGGGGTGCTCCTCCAGCCGGAACGTCTGCGAGATAGGGCGCAGAACCTGCGCCAGCGTGGCGATGCCCGCTTTGCCGGCTCAACCGGCGCAGGACGCCAGGCTGGTCAGGCGGACCTGTTCGCGCGTCACGGGCATCACCCCCTCTCGGCGTCGTGTCGCGTCGATTATGCGCCACCT
>JBBITS010000162.1:0-5234 GCA_037440665.1 Chloroflexota bacterium | reverse complement strand
CGTGTGGCCCCTCTACCGCTTCGACCCGCGCCGGGCGGAGACCGGCGAATTACGCAGTCCCGCAGGCAGGGCTTGACGCAAATAGAACGTCTGTTCTATACTGGTCGCAGGGCTGGAGGAGGAAGAAGGGAGGCGGACGTGGCGAACGCGCACTTCGAGGAGATCACCTGCAAGACGGCGCTCAACCGGGTCGACGCGCCGGGCCTGCCCTTCCGATGGAGTCTGAACCCCTACCGCGGCTGCCAGCACGCCTGCATCTACTGCTATGCGCGCGCCTACCATGACCGCCTGGGTCTCGGCGCTGGCCGTGACTTCGAACACCGCATCATCATCAAGACGAACCTGCCCGAGGTCCTGCGCCGCGAGTTGTCGCGTCCCGGCTGGCGCAGGGAGACGGTGGCCATAGGGACGGCGTGCGACGCCTATCAGCCGGCGGAGCGCGTCTACGGCATCACACGCGCGGCGCTGAAGGCGTTCGTCGACTACGCGAGTCCGGCGAGCATCGTCACGAAGTCGCCGGGAGTCACGCGCGACATCGACGTTCTCCAGCAGCTCGGTGAGGTGGCCTCTGTCACCGTGGCGTTCAGCGTCAGCACGCTGGACGAAGCCGTGTGGCGGCGCATCGAGCCGCAGACGGCGATGCCCTCGAAGCGGCTGGAGGCGATGCGCGAACTGGCGAACGCAGGTGTGCGCACCGGCGTCCTGCTCGCGCCCATCCTGCCGGGGCTGACCGACGATCCGGCGGACCTGGAGGCGGTAGTGCGGGCCGCCGCCGGGAGCGGCGCGTCGTTCGTGGCGGAGAACGTGCTTCACTTGCGTCCGGGGACGAAGGAGTGGTTCATGCCCGCGCTGCGGGAGATGTACCCGTACCTGGCCGAGCGGTACGCGCGCCTGTATCGCGGCCCGTATGCTCCTCATCGCTACACGGCGGAAGTCCAGGCCGTGGTGTGGAGGCTGCGAGAGCGCTTCGGCCTGACGCCGCGGGAGGTGGCGCCGATGCCGCCGCGGGGCCAGCTCCAGCTCGCCATGTAAGGCGCGCGTGGAGCGCGAAGTAGTATCGCCGGTACACTGGCCATGTGCACGGCGCAGGCGTCCTTCATCTCGTCGGCCGGACCCCGCTGGTCGAGCTGCGGCACTGCTCGCCGCGTACTGGCGTGCACCTGTTCGCCAAGCTCGAAGGCTACAACCCCACCGGCAGCGTGAAGGACCGCATCGTCCTCTACATGCTGGAGCGGGCGCGGCGCGAGGGCCGCATCGAGCCGGGGTCGACCATCATCGAAGCCAGCACCGGCAACACCGGCATCTCGCTGGCGATGATGGGTCACGCGCTGGGCTACCGCGTCAAGATCGTCGCCCCCGAGAACATCTTCCCCGAAATCCCCCGGATGCTCGGCGTGTACGGAGCCGAGGTCGTCTGGGTGCCCGCCGGACTGGGCGTGCCCGAGGCCATCCGCGTCGCCGAGCAGATGGCCCGCGACGAAGGCGCGCTGATGCTCAACCAGTTCGGCAACGACGCCAACTGCCGCGCCCACTACGAGACTACCGGCCCGGAGATCTACGAGGACCTGCCGGACGTCGACGTGCTGGTGGCTGGCGTGGGGACGGGCGGCACGCTGATGGGCGCGGGTACGTACCTGAAGGAGCACAAGGGCGAAGTGCGGCTCATCGCCGTCGAGCCGCATCCGGGTAGCCATCTGCAGGGGCTAACGACGCTGGCCGAGGGCTTCATACCGCCGCTCCTCGACTTGAAGATGCTCGACGGCAAGATCCTGGTGCGCAGCTCCAGCGCCTTCATCGCCACCGCCGAGGTGATGCGGCGCGAGGGCATCTTCGCGGGCGTGTCGTCGGGCGCGGTGCTGCACGCCGGTATGAAGTACGCGCGGAGGCTGGAGCGCGGCAACGTCGTGCTGGTCTTCGCCGATGCGGGATGGAAGTACCTGGGAACGGGCCTCTGGACGGAGCCGCCGCATCCGGAGGAAGAAAGCCTGGACGATACAATCTGGTGGTAGGGAGCGAGGACGACGTGGGTTCGATTTTCGGCGTGCGCAGACGTACGAGACGGTTTGTCCGGGCTGGCCTCGAACTGCTGCGTGACGCGGTGGACGCGCGCATCCGCGACCTTGACGAGCGGCGTGCCAGGCGGGCGACGCCCCCGTCGGAAGCGACCTCGGAGCAGCCCGCGCGCCCGCGCGCGAGACGGCGTCGGGCGAGCGGCTAACATGCGCATCGCCGTTGGCAGCGACGAGCGGAACGCTGTCACCGACTTCGTCATTGACGAACTGCGGCGGCGCGGCCACGACGTCCGTCTGCACGGCCCGCTGGCGGGCGAGGCGCTGCAATGGGCGGACGTCGCGCGTGAGGTCGCGGAGGAGGTGGCGAGGGGCGACGCCGCGCAGGGCGTGCTCTTCTGCTGGACCGGCACGGGCGTGTCCATCGCCGCGAACAAAGTAGCCGGCGTCCGCGCGGCCCTCTGCGCCGACGCGGAGACCGCGCGCGGCGCCCGCGCCTGGAACGACGCCAACGTTCTCTGCCTCAGCCTGCGCACGACCACCGAGGCGCTGGCGCGCGAGATACTCGATGCCTGGTTCGGGACGACTGAGGTGGACCCTTCGGAGCGCGAGAACGTCGAGAAAGTGAGCCGGATGGAGCGGGCGGGCCGGGCTGCCGCGCAGGGCGAGAGCGGATGAGCGCGCTGGCAGACGCGCTGCGGGCGCGGGTCGAAGCTCTGCCGGCTGGCCTGCGCGACCACGTGCTGCGCGTGATCGTCGAGGCTAAGCGACTGGCCTCCGTCTACGGTCTCGACGCGGAGCGTCTGGAGATCGCGGCGCTGGGCCACGACCTCTACCGCGCGCACGGCCCCAAACAACTGCTGTCGCTGGCTGAGGTGCTGCTGGACAGTGTGAACGAGGTCGAGCAGCAGGCGCCGATCTTGCTGCACGGGAGGCTGGCGGCCCTGGCCCTTTCCGCCGAGTACGGCGTCGACGACGCCGACGTTCTGAACGCCGTCCGCTACCACACGACAGCGCGCGCGGGCATGACGCTTTTCGAGAAGGCGCTGTTTCTGGCCGACAAGATCGAGCCGGAGAAGGCGAGCGAGGCGTCGGCGATGGAGCGGGTGCGCCAACTGGCTGACAGCGACCCCGGCGCGGCCATCGTCTGCTACCTCGACTATCAAGTGCGGCGGGCGCTGGGGGCCCGCTGGATGCTGCACCCCGATCTTGTGGCGGCGTGGAACGAGCTGGCGGACGCTGGACGCGGACATACTGCCTGACCGGCGCGGCTGCTACACTGCCCGTCGATTCAGTCGAGAGGAGCCCTTTGATGGCAGTGAAGTGGTCCAGCATCGAGCCCTACCTCCGCGCGACCTACGAGGCGTCCGGCCAGGTCGAACGCGCCGAAGCCGTGAACCGCGCGTTCGCCGAGGACGCCAGCGACGACGTGATCGACACGCTCGACGCCATAGGTTCGCGCGTGTTCCAGAACCCCGTCGCCGCGAAGGAGTTCCTGCTCTCGCAGGGCCTCGTCGAGGAATAGCCCTCGCCTGGGAGGTCTGCTGTGCCTCCGTTCTTCCCGCGCCGCCGCGCCGCCGGGGCGAAGTCCGAAGGGGCGATACCGCCGGAGGCGCTGCGGCGCGTACGGCGCATCGAGGTACGGGCGCGGCGATTGGTGGGCAGCCGGTTCCTCGGCGAGTACCGCAGCGTCTTCCGCGGGCGCGGCATCGAGTTCTCTGAGGTCCGCGAGTACCAGCCCGGCGACGACGTGCGCCTCATCGACTGGAATGTCACGGCGCGCATGGGCGCCCCGTACGTCAAGAAGTACGTCGAGGAGCGCGAGCTGACGGCGGCTCTCGCTGTCGACCTCAGCGCGTCAACGGCGCTGGGCACACAGGCGCGAACGAAGCGCGCCTATGCGGCCGAGGTGGCCGCGCTGCTGGCGTTCGCGGCCGTCGCCAACAACGACCGCGCGGGCCTGTTGCTGTTCACCGACCGCATCGAGCGATTCGTGCCGCCCGCGAAGAGCCCGCGCCACGCGCTGCGCATGGTTCGCGACCTGCTGTACTACGAGCCTGAAGGCGCCAGCACCGACATCGCGGGCGCGCTCACGTTCCTCAACCGCACGCTGGCGCGACGCAGCGCCATCGTTCTCATCTCCGACTTCATCGACCCCGGGTTCGATCACGCGCTGCGCGTGGCCGCGAGGCGGAACGACGTCGTCGCCATCACTATCACCGACCCGCGTGAGCTGGAACTGCCCGACGTGGGATTGCTGGAGGGCCGCGACGCGGAGACAGGCGCGCGGGCGCTCATCGACACGTCGGACGCGGAGACCAGGCGGCGGTACGCCGAGCGGGCGCGAGCGCTGGCCGCCGAGCGGCGGAAGCGGCTCGCCGGCCTGGGTGTCGAAGAAGTGGCGCTGCGAACGGATCAGGACTACGTGGCGCCGCTGGTGCGGTTCATGGAGCGACGGGCCCGGGTCACTCCTCGAACGTGACGTCGCCGCTCTTGCCGCCGGTCTTGCGCGCGAGGCGGACGGCCTCGACGCGCATCGCTTTGTCCACCGCCTTGCACATGTCGTAGACGGTCAGCGCGGCGACGGCGACGGCGGTCAGCGCCTCCATCTCGACGCCGGTCTTGCCCGTGGTGCGGACGACGGCGGTGATGTCAACGGCGCTCTCCGCATCGTTGGGGACGAGGCGGACGTCGATGCCGGTAAGCTGCAGCGGGTGGCACATGGGTATGAGGTCGCTGGTCCGCTTGGCGGCCATGACGCCCGCGACCTGGGCGACGGCCAGAACGTCGCCCTTGGGCATCCCCCGCTCCTGGATGAGGGCGAGCGTCTCCGGGCGCATGACGATGCGGCCGCGGGCCTCGGCCTCGCGTACCGTGTCGTCCTTGGCCGTGACGTCCACCATGCGGGCGCGGCCGGCTTCGTCGACGTGGGAGAGGCGCTCGGTCATGCCCGTATGGTAGCGCACATGGCCTACTACGGGCGTTATGGTGGCCAGAGGGGAGCCTGTTCTTCAGGTCGCTCCCATGGCTGCCTCTCGCACCGCGAGCATGTCGGTTGCGCCGACCTGCCGGACATCGCTTTCCACAAGAGTGACGAGGGCGCGCGTCTCCCCGGAGGCAAGGACGAACTCCACTTCCACGCCGTCGGGCTCGTAGACCTCGACGACTGTGCCAAGGTCTCCCTTGCGTAGACTGCGCTCAGGCAGATCGTGAGTCAGGACAACG
>JBBITS010000161.1:1226-5880 GCA_037440665.1 Chloroflexota bacterium | reverse complement strand
GGAAACCGCAGGGACTGCCCGCCGGAATTTACAGCAGTCTAGAGACGCGACCCGGGCGGCATGGCTCCGCGCCGAATTGCCCTCTGGCCGCCGTGTGCGCCACACTGCCTGCGGAGAACCGGGAGAAGGGAGTTCCCAGTGCTGAAGACGCACCACTGCGGCGCGCTGCGCAAGACGAACGAGGGCGAGAAGGTGGCTCTCGCCGGCTGGGTGCACCGGCGGCGGGATCACGGCGGGCTCATCTTCGTCGATCTGCGTGATCACAGCGGGCTGGTCCAGGTGGTCTTCAACCCGGGCGATGCGGCGGCGGCCCACGCGGTGGCCCAGGACCTGCGGCCGGAGTACGTCATCCAGGTGCAGGGCGAGGTGGCGGCCCGCCGGCCCGGCACCGAGAACGCCCAGTTGCCGACGGGCGAGATCGAAGTCCGGGCCAGCGATGCCGTCCTCTTGAACCCGGCCCGGACGCCACCTTTCTACATCAATGAGGAGACCGAGGTCGAGGACCTGCTGCGGCTGCGGTACCGCTATCTGGACCTGCGGCGCGAGGGGATGCACGAGCGGATCGTCCTCCGCCACCGCGTCGTCAAGTACATCCGCGACTTCCTGACTGAGCGCGGGTTCATCGAGATCGAGACGCCCATTCTGGCGAACCCGACGCCCGAAGGAGCGCGCGACTTCCTGGTGCCCAGCCGCCTGCAGCCCGGCTCGTTCTACGCCCTGCCGCAGTCGCCGCAGCAGTTCAAGCAGCTCCTGATGGTCGCCGACTTCGAGCGCTATTTCCAGATCGCCCGCTGCTTCCGCGACGAGGACCTGCGCGCCGACCGCCAGCCTGAGTTCACGCAGCTCGACCTCGAAATGAGCTTCGTCGAGCCTTCGGACATCCTCGACCTCATGGAGGAGCTGTACGCGACGATGGCGCAGGCCCTGCGGCCGGAGCTGAAGGTGGCGCGCCCCTTCCCGCGCCTGACCTACGAAGAGGCGATGCGCCGCTTCGGCAGCGACAAACCCGATCTGCGCTACGGCATGGAGCTGGCGGACTTCACGGACCTCGTTGGCGCGTCGGAGTTCGGTGTGTTCCGCGCGGCCGTGGAGAGCGGCGGCGCCGTCGAGGGCATCTGCGCGCCCGGCGGCGAGACGTTCTCGCGCCGGGACATCGATGGTATGACAGACCTTGTGAAGCGGTACGGAGCGAAGGGGCTGGTTTCCATCGCGCTCTTGGAGGACCCGGCGTCGCTCTCGGCCGAGGGCTTTCGCTCGCCCGTGGCGAAGTACCTGGAGCCGGACATGGTGCGGGCGATGGCAGCGCGCGCGGGGGCGAAGAAGGGCGACCTGCTGGTCATCGTCGCCGGGCAGGGCGGCCTGGGCCAGAAGGACGAAGGGTCGGTCCATCGCGTCAAGCCGGCGCTCGACGCGCTGCGGCGCGAGCTGGCGGGCCGCCTCGGTCTGGCCGATCCCAACACGCTGGCCTACGCTTTCATAACCGACTTCCCGCTGCTGGAGTGGAACGAAGAAGATCGACGCTGGTACGCCATGCACCACCCGTTCACGTCGCCGCGCCCGGAGGACGTGCGGCTGCTAGACAGCGACCCCGGCCGCGCGCTGGCGCAGGCGTACGACCTGGTGTGCAACGGCTTCGAGATCGGCGGCGGCAGCATCCGTATCCATCTGGCCGAAGTGCAGCAGAAGCTGTTCAACGTGCTGGGGATCGGGCCGGACGAGCAGCGCGACCGGTTCGGGCACATGCTCGACGCCTTCACCTTCGGGGCGCCACCCCACGGAGGCATCGCCACGGGCATCGACCGCACGGTGGCGCTGCTGGCGGGCGAGGCCGACATCCGCGAGGTGATGACCTTCCCGAAGACGAAGACGGCGCAGGACCCCATGACGGGAGCGCCCTACCCGGTGCCCGACGAGTCGTTGCGCGACCTTGGCATCCGGGTAACGCAGCGATAGCGCGGACGTTGTTGATCAGGCGCGCCTGCGCTCGTTGAAGGGCCGATCCTGCCCTGCTATCATCGGCGCAGTTGCGTGAGCGGTTCCGCAGGTTTGCCCCGCCTGCCCGCGATCCTCTGACGATGGGGCCCTGGGTTGACCCCGATCCATCGGGGTACCGTAGACGAGGTGAGGGCATGAATCGAGCCGTCTTGAGCCTGGTCGGTGCGGCGGTGGCGCTGGTCGTCGTGATCGGCGTCATTGTTGTTCTCCTGGTGTCGCAGGGAGAAGACGGCGGGGGAGACGGAAAGCCCGTCGCCACCAAAGAGGCGGGCGGCGACGGCGGAGACGAAGGGGACGGTGACGGCGGCGACGCCGGCGACAACGCCCTGCGCATCCCCGGCGGCGACCCCATAACCCTCGACCCGGCCGTGGCGGGAGACGTCGAGTCGGCGACGTACATCGTCGAGATCTTCGGCGGCCTGGTGACGCTCGACCCCGACCTGAACATCGTGCCCGACCTCATTACCGAGCTGCCGACCAGGGAGAACGGCGGCATCTCGGCCGACGGCACGGTGTACACCTTCCACATCCGCGACGACGTGTTCTTCCACGACCGCCGGCCGGTGACGGCCGAAGACGTGAAGTACTCGTGGGAGCGCGCGCTGGACCCATCGACTGCCTCGACGGTCTCGGAGTTCTACTTGGGCGACATCGTGGGCGCCCGGGACAAGGCGCGGGGCCGCGCCGAGGAGGTCAGCGGCATCCGGGTCATCGACGACCGGACGCTGGAGGTGACCATTGACGCGCCGAAGCCCTACTTTCTGGCGAAGCTCACGTACCCCTGCGCCTTCGTCGTGGACGAGAACGAGATCGAGCAGAACCCCAACAACTGGACGCGCAAGCCCAACGGCACAGGGCCCTTCAAGCTGAAGGAGTGGAAGCTAGGCGAACGCATCGTCCTGGAGGCCAACAGCGACTACCACCTGGGCGCGCCCAAGGTAGACGAGGTGCGCTTCCTGCTCGCCGGTGGCGGCCTCTCGTCGTACGAAGCCGGTGACATCGACGTCTCCGGCGTGCCGCTGGACGACACCGAGCGCATCCAGGACCCCTCGGAGCCGCTCAACGCCGAGTACCAGACGTCGGACTCGATGTCCATCTTCTACATAGGCTTCAACGTCGCGAGAGAGCCCTTCGACGACCCTAAGGTGCGGCAGGCGTTCGCTATGTCTATCGACCGGAAGAAGATCAACGAGGTCGTGCTGTTCAACCGGTCGCGGGTGGCCAACGGCATCATGCCTCCTGGCCTGCCGGGCTACAACGCCGACTCCGAGGCGCTGCCCTACGACCCGGAAGGGGCAAAGCAGCTTCTCGCGGAATCGAAGTACGGCGGCCCCGACGGCCTGCCCGAGATCACCATCGCCGACTCCGGCGGTGGCGCGACCGTCGGCCCCATCATCGAGGCCGTCGTCGCCATGTGGGAGGAAAACCTGGGCGTGACGGTGAGCATCGAGCAGGCGCAGTCGGCCACGTTCTTCGCCGACATCGACGCCGGGCGCTATCAGGCGTTCAACGTCGGCTGGGTGATGGACTACCCTGACCCGGAGGACATCCTCGACATCAAGTTCCACTCCAAGAGCCGACTGAACGACGTGCGCTACAGCAACCCGGAGGTGGACCGGCTTCTGGAAGAAGCGCGCACGGAGCAGGACGCGGAGAAGCGGTACGGCCTCTACCAGCAGGCCGAGCAGCTCATAATCCAGGACGCGCCGTGGATCCCGCTGTTCTTCGGCCAGGACCACGTGCTCATCAAGCCATACGTCAAGGACTACCTGCTGACGCCCATCGTCGTGCCGCGCCTGCGCTTCGTCTCCATAGAGAAGTAGCGCGGCGGAGGTCGCGGCATGCAGGGCCTGGGCAGCTACGTCGTACGGCGGCTCCTGTGGATCATCCCGGTTCTCGCGATGGCGTCGTTCGCGACGTTCGCCATCGCGCGCCTCGGCCCCGGCGACCCGGTGCAGGTCCGCGCCGGGCAGTTCACCGACGAAGAGGTGCTGGATCGCGTCCGGAGCCAGTACGGCCTCGACAGGCCGATCTGGGAGCAGTACTTCATCTACGTCAAGAACGTGATGACCGAGGGCGACCTGGGCGAGAGCTACCGGTATCAGGGGCGCAGCGTGACCGAGGTCATCCTGCCCAAGGTGTGGGTGTCCGCCCAGCTCAACATCGTCGCTCTGCTGGTGACGTTCGCGCTGGGCATCCCCGTCGGCCTGTACGCGGCGACGAAGCAGGGGAGATGGCAGGACCCTGTGGCTATCGGATCGTTCCTGGTGTTCCGCTCCATCCCGGTCATCGTCATCATTCCTCTCGCTATCTGGCTGTTCGTCGTCGAGTGGGGCTGGCTGACGCTGGGCTGGGAGGGCGTGTTCAGCCCCAAGGCCATCATCCCTATCGCCGCGCTCTCGATACCGGGCGTGGCCGGCGTGGCGCGGCTGGTGCGCGCGACGACGCTCGACGTGCTGCTGCAGGAGTACGTGCGCACGGCGCGCGCCAAGGGCCTGGCCGAGTTCACCGTCGTCAGCCGTCACGTAGCCCGCAACGCCCTGCTGCCGCTGGTCACCATCTTCGGCCTTTCGCTGGCCACTGTCCTTGAAGGCTCGTTCTTCATCGAGACGATGTGGGCCATTCCGGGCGCGGGCCGCCTGGCGTTCGAGTCGGTGGG
>JBBITS010000161.1:0-1188 GCA_037440665.1 Chloroflexota bacterium | reverse complement strand
CCCTGGTGCTGATGGTGGCCGTGGCGTTCATGCTCATCAACATCGTGGTCGACGTGGCGTACGCCTTCATAGACCCGCGCGTGCGCCTGGGCGCAAGGAGCGAGGGCTGATGGCCACGCTTTCGGTTCCTCGCGAGGAAGCGGTAGAGGCGCGGGGCCACAGCCCGACGGGGCTGGCGCTGCGGCGGCTTCTCCGCAAGCGGCTGGCCATCGCCGCGCTGCTGTGCATCGCGGTGTTCTACGGGGCGGGCATCCTCGCGCCGTGGGTTTCGCCCCACGACTTCGCGGACCAGGATCTTGACGCCAGCTTCCGGGGGCCGTCGCTGGAGCATCCCTTCGGCACCGATCGCCTGGGCCGCGACCTGCTCAGCCGCACCATCTGGTCGGCGCGGACCACGGTCATCGTCACGGCGGCGACGGTGCTGACGGGCGGGATCGTGCTCTCGGTCGGGCTCGGGCTGCTGGCGGGATACCGCGGCGGGACGTGGGTCGACACCGTCATCATGCGTCTGGGCGACATCTTCTTCGCGCTGCCGGGCCTGCCCATGCTCATCCTCATCAACGCGACGATGAAGGACCGTGTTGAACTCTGGGCGAAGAACATCGAGGACTGGACGGGCATCGGCGGCATCCGCGATTCAGGCGCGCCCGACTACTTCCTGGTGTTCGGCGTGCTGTCGCTGTTCTCGTGGGTGGGAGGCGCGCGCGTTATCCGGTCGCAGGTGCTGGCCCTGCGCGAGTCGGACTACGTGACGGCGGCGCGGGCGGTCGGCGCGACCGACTGGCGCGTGATCTTCCGGCACCTGCTGCCCAACGTCAGTTCGCTGGTCATCGTCAGCGTCTCCGCTGGCCTGGGGGCTATCGCCGGGTCGGAAATAGCGCTGACGTGGTTCGGCGTGGGCATCCAGCCGCCGCATCCCAGCTTCGGCGTGATGATCTACGAGGCCTCCACCTCGATCCGGGCCTACAGCGAGCACCCGTATATCATCGCGGCGCCGGCGGCCGTCGTAGCGATGCTCATCCTGGCGTTCAACCTGCTGGGCGACGCCGTGAACGACGTGCTGACGCCGCGCGCGCGGTGAGGGCGCGGTGGCGGCTGCGGCGCGCGCCGCGCCCTCACCCTCTGCCTGCCGGCATCCCCCTCTCCATCATGTGTGCGAACCGGAGACATAGGTTACAGGTGTACGGA
>JBBITS010000160.1:0-5887 GCA_037440665.1 Chloroflexota bacterium | reverse complement strand
GTAGTTCCACCGTCCCGTGTACTCGATGGCCGAGTATAGATTCAGCATGGGCGCCCACTTCCTGATGACGACACGCTGGGCCTCCTTGCACAGCTCGATGCGGCGTTCTTCGCCCATCTCCTGAGCGGCGGCGAGGACGGCCGCATCCACCTCATCGTCTCTGTAGTCCATGAAGCTCCGCCGGTCGCCGCCGGAACTGAGGTAGAAGCGCATCGGCAGGTCGGGGTCTTCGTACGGCAGGTGCGTGAACGACGTCATCTGGAAGTTGCCCTGACCCAGCGTCTGCGCCAGCCACACGGTAAGCAGATCCTGCGAGATGGGCTTTGCCTTGATGCCGACCTCGGAGAGCTGCTGGATGACCACCTGGGCGAGCTGCGTGGCGTCGGGTGTGGCGGCGAACTTGTACTCGATCTCCTGGTCGTACGGGAACTCTGCCGCATCGAGGAGCTTCTTGGCCTCAGCCGGATCGTGTTTGAAGAACTCCTGCAGGTCCGGATCGTCCTCGCCCAGCGCGTAGAGCTTGTGTGCCGGAGGCACCGGACCGCACTTGACGCCATCGCCCAGGCGGATGGCCTGGATCAGTTCGTCGCGGTCAAGCGCCAGGTTGATGCCGTGGCGTACGCGCTCGTCGGTGAACGGCGGCTGGTACTTGAGCATCAGCGTCGTGTACGAGCGCGCGAGGTCGGAGCCTACCGTGATCCTGTCGCCCAGGTCCCGCTGTGCCTGCTCAGCGTCGAGCCGGTTGGCGAAGGCTATCATGTCGACGTCCTGGGCCGAGAACGCTGCCAGCGCCGCCACGTCCTCGACGATAAGCGGGAAGTCGACGCCATCGAGGTAGGGCTCGCCCGACACGCGCCACTTGTCGAACTTGCGCAGGCGCACGTTTGCGCCGTTGTCGTGCCCGTCCAGAATCCAGCGCCCGGAGCCGATGGCATCCTTGTTCAGGAAGTTGTCGTCGTAGTGGATTTCGGGCGGGATGATGGAACTCCAGATGGGCGATCCCGCGTTGGATGAGGTGAAGACCCACGCCCACGGGAGCTTCTGCTTGATGACGATAGTCTCCGCATCCGTCGCTTCCGCGCTCTCGAGCACGTGCTGCGGCCAACTGAAGCCCGTGGGAATTGTCTCGGAGAACCGCATGTAGCTCTTCGCGACGTCTTCGGACGTCAGAGCGCGGCCGCTGACCGGCGGCTTGTCGTGGAAGACGGCGCTGCTGATCTTCGCGATAACGGTCTGGGCGTCGGGCTGCTCGACCGACGTTGCCAGGAACAGCTCGCGCACGCCGGTGTCTGTCGGCACGTACCAGAGGTGATCGTAGACGGTGAATCCGAGGAAGAGGCCCTGGGCCAGCGAGGCGAGACCGGGAAGGAAGGGGTTGAAGCTGGGGAAGGGAGCGCCCAGCCTGACCTTCAGGACTCCGCCCATCCTTGGCGTTTCGGTGGGACCTCCGGTCGTGGCGGGCGTCGTATCGCCGCCGCCGTCATCACCGCCGCCGCCGCAGCCGGCCAGCGCCAGCCCCGCGACGCCCAGCGCGCCCGCGGACGCTCCCAGGAACTTCCGCCTTGTGATCCTGCGGCGCGGCGCGCCTGCCCCTGCATTCCCGTTCATGGCCCCTCCTCGTAGCGGGACGATCCGCGTCGGACCGCCCGTCTGTCGCTCCACGACAGCGTTTGACGTGTGAAAACCCGCCGCTGGCGGGTGGCAGTATTGTTCGCCCGCGTCCGCCGCATGTCAAGCGAAGTGAGCGCGGGCGGCCCGTTTGCCCCTCGCCCGGAGGTCTGTCACCATCGGCTCATGGCGGCAGCCTCCACTCCATCCGGCGCGGGGATGCAGGAGCCCATCTGGGGGGCGTTCCGGGCCCAGTTCCCCGTCACCGCGCGGGCGGTCTACCTGAACACGGGCTGGTCCGGGCCGTCCGCGCGCCGCGTCGTCGAGGCCATGCAGCGCCGCGCCGAGCGCGAGGCCTATGACGGTCCGACGATGCTGGAAGTCAGGCACGAGAAGGCGCAGCTCGTCCGGCAGGCGCGCGCCACCCTCGCCGGCCTCATCGGCGCCTCTCCGGACGAACTGGCGCTGACGTCCACCACTACGGAGGGCATCAACGTCGTCCTGCGCGGGCTGGGTCTCGGGCCGGGCGAAGAGGTGCTGACCTGCAACCTCGAGCACTCGTCCGCCCTCGTGCCGTGCTACGACCTGCGGCGTCGGACAGGCGTGGACGTCACGATCGTGCAGTCCACGGGCAAGGAAGATGCGGAGGGCCTGACCCGGCTGTTCGAGCGCGCTATCTCGCCCCGGACGCGCCTGGTGGTCATCAGCCACATCTCGTACAACCGGGGCACGCGATTGCCTGTCGAGCGCGTCGTCGCGACGGCGCACGAGGCGGGCGCCCTCGTGCTTCTCGACGGCGCGCAGCCCGTTGGCCAGATCGCGGTCGACGTTCACGGCCTCGGCGCCGACTTCTACGCCTTCCCGGCGCACAAGTACGTCCTCGGACCAGACAGCGTCGGCGCGCTGTACGTCCGCCGCGACCTCATCGAGCGCGTCGAGCCGCTGGCCGTCACCCACGGAGGCGCCGAGTCGTACGACGCCGAGGGCGGCTTCACGCCGCGCACCGCCTCCATGAAGAAGTTCGAGTTGACGACTCACAGCGGCCCGCTGCTCGCCGGCGCCATCGAGGCGGCGGCCCTGCTGCAGGAGGCGGGCATCGCGGCCATCGAAGCCCGCCTTCTGGAGCTGGCGTCGCGGCTGGTCGGGGGCCTGCAACGCATTCCCAATGTGCGCATCGAGAGCCCTCTGGACGCACGGCTGCGCTCGGCTCTGGTGACGTTCAACGTCGGCGGCCTGGACCCCAACGAGGCGTGCGCGGCGCTGTGGCAGCTCCGCCGCGTCGTCGGCCGTGTGGTCGGGGACACGCGCGTGCGGCTGTCGGTCGCGCCGTTCAACGACGAGTCCGACGTCGACGCCGCGCTGGAGGCCGTCGAGCGGCTGGCGACGCGCGGCCTGCCGCCAGGCGCGATGTCCGCCGAGCGCTTCAAGGAGCTGGTGGCCGAGGAGGACGACTGAGCGCGCTCTTGACCGCCGCCCCGGCGCTAGGGCAAGGTGAAATGACCCGCGAGAGGCGGCATCGCCACACTGTCCCCAGGGAGGCCACGTCCATGTTCATCGCTATGAACAACTTCCGCGTCGCCGACGGCCGCGAGGCCGACTTCGAGGCGGCGTGGAAGAACCGCCAGTCGTACCTCAACGGCGTGCCCGGCTTCGTCGAGTTCGCGCTGCTCCGGGGCGACGCGCCCGGCGAGTACGTGAGCCACAGCGTCTGGCGCGACCGCGAGGCCTTCGTCGCCTGGACGCAGAGCGAGGCGTTCACCGCCGGCCACCGTCAGGGTTCGCTTCAAGGCGTCCTGGCCGGCCCGCCGCAGCTCAAGACCTACGACGCCGTCATCGTCGAGCGAGCGTAGCGGCCGCGCCGCTCTCCGCGCGTCGCGTGCTACGCTTGGAGGCGCGCCCGTCAACGGGCGCGCGGAGACGCCCATGTCCATCATTCAGGCCCGCGGCCTCACCAAGCGCTTCGGCGCGCTGACCGCCGTCGACGGCATCGACTTCGAGGTGGCGGAAGGCGAGCTGTTCGGGATGCTGGGGCCCAACGGCGCCGGCAAGAGCAGCACCATCCGCATGATCGGCTGCCTCTCGCCGCCCACCGCCGGCGAGTTGCTGGTCGATGGCCTCGACGTGCGGCGCCGCCCGCGCGAGGTAAAGGCGCGCCTCGGCGTCGTCCCGCAGGACGACAACCTGGACCCCGACCTGACGGTGCTGGGCAACCTGGTCGCCTACGCGCGCTACTTCGACATCCCCGAGCGGGAGGCGAACGCGCGCGCCCGCGAGTACCTGGAGCTGTTTCAGCTCTGGGAACGGCGCGGCGAAATCGTGGACTCGCTCTCGGGCGGCATGCGCCGCCGCCTGGCCGTCGCGCGCGCCCTTATCAACAACCCGCGCATCCTGATCCTGGACGAGCCGACGACGGGCCTCGACCCGCAGGCGCGTCACCTGGTGTGGCAGAAGATCCGCGTCCTCAAGCAGCGCGGCGTCAGCATGCTGCTGACCACCCACTACATGGACGAGGCCGCCAACCTGTGCGACCGGCTGGTCATCATGCACCTGGGCCGCATCCTGGTCGAGGGGACGCCGGCCGACCTCATCGCCGAACACGCGGGACGCCAGGTGCTGGAACTCCGCCTGTCCGGCCCCGAGCGCGACGACGTGCTGCGCCGCCTGCAACCAGTCGAGGGGCTGCGGTTCGAGGACGTGGAGGGCGCGACCTACGTCTTCGGTATCGACGGCGGCGCGGTGTCGCTGATCTCCGAAATACCGCACGTCGGGGCCACGGCGCTGCGCCCGGCGACGCTCGAGGACGTCTTCCTCCGGCTCACCGGCAGGGGGCTTCAGGAATGACGCCCTCCGACGTGACCCTGGCCGGCATCTCGTACCGCTCGTACCACGTGTGGCAGCGCAACCGCGACGTATTCAAGCGCCTGTGGCGGGCCGAGCTGGTGCCGCCGGTGATCGAGCCGGTGTTCTTCATCCTGGCCATGGGCCTTGGCCTGGGCGCGTACGTCGAGCTGGAAGGCAAGCAGGACTACATCCAGTTCCTTGTGCCCGGCATGCTGGCGATCTTCCCCATGTTCGCCGCCATCGGCGAGTGCCTGTGGGGAGCGTTCTTCCGGATGAACCGCCAGGGCACGTACCACGCCATCATCTCGACGCCGGTAAGCGTCGAGGACCTGACTGGAGGCGAGATCCTCTGGGGCGCGACGCGGATGGCGATGAGCACCGTGTTCATCCTGGCCATCGTCGCCATCTTCTCGCCGGTATACGACCTCTACCGGTCGCCGCTGATCCTGCTGGTGCCCTTTGTGGCGCTGGGCGCGGGCATCACGTTCTCTGCGGTCACGCTCTGGTACACCGCGATGGCGCCGTCCATCAACTCGCTCAACTACTTCTTCACGCTCTTCATCACGCCGACGTTCTGGTTCGGCGGCGCCTTCTTCCCGCCCGACAAACTGCCCGAGGGCATCCGCGTCGCCGCCTGGTTCATACCCACGACGCATCTGGTGAACGTCTACCGCGGCCTCGTGGAAGGCGAGCCGCGCTGGTCCCACCTAGGCGATCTGGCGTGGCTGGCGGTCGTGGGCGCAGTTTTCACGTACGTGACGGTCGCAGCCATGCGCCGGCGTCTCATAACCTGAGGGACAAGGAAGGGGAAGTTCGTTGTGGACGCCTACAAGGCCATCGTCACCAAGCGCGACACGCGGTCGTACGCAGACCGCCCGATCCCGGACGACGTCCTGCGCCGCATCCTTCAGGCCGGCAGGATGGCGGGCAGCGCCAAGAACCTCCAGCCCTGCCGGTTCGTTGTCGTGCAGGAGCCTGGTCGTAAGCGCGAGTTAGCGGCGTGCGGCCAGTTCGCCGCCTACATCCCCACGGCGGCCGCCCTGGTCGCCGTCGTCATCCCCGAGGACGGGCGCGAGTTCGACGCCGGGCGCGCCGCGCAAAACATCATGGTGGCGGCCTGGAACGAGGGCGTCGCCTCCTGTCCGGTGACGATGCACGACCAGCCCTGCGCGCTCCGCGTCCTCGGTGTGCCCGCCGGACACCGCGTCTCCATCGTCGTCGCCCTGGGCTACCCGGCGCCGCCAGCGGAGCAGAGGCCGCGCGGCCCCCGTCTACCTTTCGAAGAGTACGTGCGCTGGGAGAGGTGGTAGGGACCGGCAGGCTCCGGGCCGATGGAGTATGATAGGCGAACCTCGTCGGCCGTAAGCCCCGGGCGGCGCGTAAGATTTCGACGCCAGAGCGGACTTAACAGCAGGGGCGAGAGATTCCGTCGTCCGCC
>JBBITS010000159.1:0-5899 GCA_037440665.1 Chloroflexota bacterium | reverse complement strand
AGTGTTACCCATGTCTCCGTACACCTGTAACCTATGTCTCCGGTTCGCACAGTCGGCAGACAGGGGGTGAGGTGAGAAACGACCTCCAACCCACAGGCCCCATCCCGTAAGCGTCACTGGACCGGATATTTCCTCAATGACCATCAGCGTGGCGTACGGGAACCAAAGGAAGACGGCCACCTTGAAAAGGTGGCCTTCCTTGCGCGTCGTCAAGGACCGCAAGCACGACGCGCCTCAGCGCGCCAGGCCGCACAGCGGGTCGTACGACGAGCACGTAGGCGTCGGTTGGGCAGGCGGTGGTGGCGGCGCTGGCGTGCTGGTCGGCGCGGGCGGCGGGACAGGCGTCGGGCAACCCGGCTCTGTGAGGTCGTCCATGTCCGCGACACCGCCCGTGTCCTTGGGAGGGCAGGTCGGCGTCGGTGCGGGAGGCGTTTCGCCGGGGACAGCCGTCGGCTCTGGCTGGTTCTCGATGATATAGGCGCAAGCCGACAGCGCCTGGTCGCGGTCGAGACCCTGGGCGATGGCGTCGAGCAGGCACAGGCGCAGGTCGTCGGTGATTACCGCGATGTCGATGCCGCTGTAGCCCTCCGCCAACAGACGGTTCGCGACTTCGTTCACGACGCTGTCGATCCACGCGTTCTGGCCGTACGCGTCGGCCAAGACACCGCTGCACTCGCGAAGCGCTTCGTGGCGGCGCGCGCCCCGGTTCGCCGCGCCGGCGAGGCACTGACGTAGCTCCTCAGTGACAACTGCCACATCGATGCCAGCTTCGCCATCGGCCAGCAGGCGCTGCGCAATCTCATCGACCGTCTCGTCGATCCAGCTCAGGTCAGGCGTGGCCTCAGGTTCAGGCGTCTCCGTCGAATCTGCGCCGGCCCTTGACGTCGAGGTCACGACGCCGCTGGCTGGCGGCGCCGCGATGGCGTTCGCCACCGCGCTGGTCACCCGTCGCGAGAGCTGGCCTGCCAGTTGGTCGATCACTTTGTCCGAGAGGTCGGGAAACGCCTTGCGCAAGTCGGCCTTGATCCGGTCCTTCAGGAGCCGCTGGTAGGGCCCCCTGATGATGGCGGCCGTGCCAGCGTCGGGGTCGTTGTAGAGCGTGCGAACGTAGTTCTCCCACTCGCGGGCCTTCTTGGTGATGTCGATGGCCTTGCCGACATGCGGGACCCTACCGTACGCCTTTACCAACAAGTCCGCGCCCGATTCGACGAGTGGAGCGCCCTCTTCGGCCATGGCCCTTCCCGGCGTGTGGCCAGACCTCTGGGTAGCCCCTGTCGCCGTCGTGTAGAGAAGCCCGTGGATCGCGCCAAGGTCGTTGTCGTGCTCGCCGCGCTTGATGGCCTGGCGCCACTCGTCGAAGTCCTCTGCGTCACCGCGCAGGTTCTCGGGCAGGCTATTGAAGACCTCCCGCCGTTCGGCGGAGTCCATGTTCTCGATGATGCTGACGACGCGCTCGCGCTCTCTGTCGGGCAGCTTGCGAATGCGGTTGAAGAAGCCGGGCAGGAACTTGTCGAGGAGGCGGTCCATGATGCCCGGCGGGGGCGCTCCGCCTGCAGACGCCAGGCGCAGCGGCGCGAGGGTCTCGGCGTCATCGGCAAGAAGCTCGACGGCCGAGACGACGCTGTCCTCATCGTCCGCCAGCGCCAGGTACGAGGCGTAGAACTGCTCCAGGTCGTCGCTCGTGACCTCGACGTTCTCGCCGAACAGCGGCTCAGTGAAGCCTTCCGACATCGCCGACAGCGCGTCGAGCCGGACCGACTCGGCGCTCAGCGCGAACTCCGCGATGGCGCGCACGGCATCTACCTTCGCAGGCTGATCGCAGTCGCCGTACTTGCACCACGAGTCCGGATTGCGGGTGAAGTCCGTAGGGTCGACGCCGTTCTCGACATCCTCAGACGTGAACGAGGCGAACTGGCCTTCCTCGTTGGCGAGGGCTATGTAGTAGTCGCCCTGCTCGGGCACGAAGTCGTCCGAATAGAGGAGATGGCCCGTCGCGACCAGGAGGACAGGCGTCTCCTCGTCGAGACCCACAGTTATGGCGATGACCGAGCTTCCGGCATCGCCGCCGCCCGGGCAGGCGGCGAGGACGGGCGTCAGAGCAACGGCTGCCGCCAGAGGCGCCAGTCTCAGCAGCGGGCTACGCCTGAGGGCCGTATGCCTGACCATCTGAGTAATGCATCGGCAGTCGAAGGAAGCCGTTAAGTAGGGGAAACCCGCTCGGGGGCGCACGCTGGGGCCTGCGCCCAGGCTCAGGGGCCGCCCTGTGCCAGCACGATCGCCGGCAGTTCGCGCAGGTGCGCGATGACGTGGTCGGGAGAGACGCCGTCGGGGGGTTCCTGACGCCACTGGTGCGATAGCGCCGTTATCATGCCCGCCGCGCGCGGGCCGCGCACGTCCTCCAGCGCGCGGTCGCCGACGAAGAGGCAGTTGGCCGGAGCTACGCCCAGGCCGTCCGCCGCCGCGCGGTAGAGCCCCGCGTGCGGCTTCCGGTACCCGAAGTCGGCCGACACGACAAGAGCGCTGAAGAGGTGCTCCACGCCGCGGTCGCGCATGGCGCGCCTGATCCCGCGCTCCGTCTGGTAGGTGTTCGTGACCGCGCCCAGCCTGACGCCCGCTCCATGCAACGTCTCGAGCGCCGCGCGCGCAGCGTCGTCGATGCTCAGCGTCTCGATCTCGGCGGACAGCGCAGTGTCGATGATCCACGCCAGCAGTTCATCGCCGGGCTGCGGCGCGGACAGTCCGTCTAGCATCGACCGGAAGAGCGTCTCGGTGCGCGGCTGCGCCAGAGCCTCGTCCTGCCAGACATCGCCGTCGCGGATCGACGCGCTGCGCTGCAGGTACGACTCGTGCTCCGCCTTCAGAGTGTCGGCGACGACTCGGCGCAGCCTAGCGGCTTCGGGGACCGTCGCCCCGGGGAAGGCGTCACGCAGACGCGCTTCGATGGCCGCGTACGAGCGCGCAAGCAGCGGCTCGACGTCGGTTCCCTGGGGCCAGCCCCACAGCGTGTGGCCCATGTCGAGGATGACGGCCCGGTATCGCACGAGGGAAGCCTAGCAGAGCAACGCCTTCGTCGGGAGCAGTCATCGCGGCAGCGGCAGTCCGAGAACTCATCCCTACGATTCACTTCGGAGGCGCTGGTGTAGTATTCATCCGCCTGCCTGACAGAGCCACGTTCAGTGGGAGCACCTCTTGCAGGGGAGACCGGAATGAAGCGGCCCGATGGACTGGTCTTCAAGCGCCCTTTCCTGACCCTGTGCCTGAGCCAGGGCATCTCCCGTCTCGGCAGCGGGGTTTCCGCGATTGCGGTTGTCATCCTGGTGTACGACAAGACGGGCAGCGGGCTGGCCGTAGCCGGCATCCTTCTGGCCAGAATGATGCCTTCGTTCGCCGCGCCCGTGGCCGGCGTCATCAGCGATCGTGTTGACCGCCGGGCGACTATGGTCCTGAGCGACCTCGCGAGCGGCGCGCTCGTCTTGACCATAGCTTTCGTGGACAATCTGGCGGCTGTCTACGTTCTCGTCGCGCTGATGGCAACCGCATCCGCCGTGTCCGTGCCTGCTGCCACCGCGAGCCTGCCGGAATTGGTCGAGCCGGGTGACCTGACACGGGCCAATTCGGTAGTCAACCTCGCGTTGACGACGGCCATCATGGGCGGCAGCGCACTCGGCGGAGCACTCGTGGCATCGGTCGGTCTCCGTCCGGCATTCTTCCTCGATGCATCGTCCTTCCTGATCTCAGCGAGCATGTTGGCCACCTTGCCTTCTCTGCACCCCTTGCGCACGAGACGCAGCACCGCGAGTCCGTTCTCGACGGACATGTGGGAAGGTGTTCGCTTCGCGCTGCAGCAGCGCGTCCCCCTCGCCGTGATCGTGACCGGCTTCCTCCTGGTGTTCTTCGCCGGTTCTGTCAATCCCGTGTCGGTCATTCTCGCGAAGGATGTGCTGGACGCTGGCGACCTGGGGTACGGCCTGCTCAACGCTGCCTGGGGTCTTGGCATGGTTGTCGGGTCACTGGGGCTGATAGCAGCTGGAGGGCGAGCCGATCCCCGTCGCACCTATCTGCTGAGTCTGCTGCTCATGAGCGCCGGCCTGGGTCTGACGGGCATTGCGCCGCTGCTATCCTTCGCTGCGGCCGCGCTGACCGTGGGCGGCCTTGGCAACGGTTTGGATACCGTATCCATGAATACGCTGCTCCAGCAGGCAGTGCCGAACCAGTTCCGAGCCCGTGTCTTCGCGGTGTGGTATGCGGCGCTGGCTCTGGCGCAAACAGCGGCGCTCCCGCTGGGTGGCGTGCTGGTTGAGTTTACGACCGCGCGACTAGTCTACGTGACCGCCAGCGTAGGGTTGGTAGTGACGTGGGCTTGCGCTCTGGCACTCCTGAGCGGTGCCAGCCGCAGAGTCATCGCAGCGCAGCCATGAGCGACTGCTGCTGAGCAGCAGCCGCCCATATCCCGCACGCAGGCGTCACATCGCCGATCCCCCGTTGACCCTAGCCTCTACCTTCTCCAGACGGTCCTTAAGCTGCTTGTTCTCCTCCAGGAGCCGGTCGACGTCGTCGCGCAGCTTCTTCACTTCCTCGCCCTTGTCCTTGCCCTCGCGGATGCGGGCTATCGTTTCCCGCGCGCGACGGACCACGCGGCCATCCAGGTCGGAGCTGGCCGCCCGCTCCAGGTGCGGGATGGCGCGGGCGTCGTTCACGTCGCCAAGAGCCAGTACGGCCCACAAGCGCACGTGGAGCGAAGGGTCGAACAGGAGCTGCGACAGGTGGTCGACGATTTCCCAGCGATCCTCGCGCTCGGCACCCAGCTTGCCCAGGGCCTGCGTCGCCGCCTGACGCGCGCGGTCGGGGCGGCCGTACTCCGTCCACTCCCTGGCCACGGCCAACCCGCGTGGGTCCTTCAGCTCGGCGAGGCCGTGAAAGACGTGCATGCGGACAACCTCGTTGTGCGACGGCCTGTCCAGCACCTTCACCAGCGCGTCGAACGCGCCGGGCGAGCGCGTCTTACCCAACGACTTCGCGGCCTCGGCCTCGACGTAGTAGGAAGGGTCGCCCTGCTCCAGGAGAGCGATGAGGGCACCGGCGGCGCGCTCCGAGCGGAACTCGCCCAGGGCAGCGACTACGCCGCGCCGGGCCTTCGAGTCGCTCACCCGCGGAAGGCACTCCAGTAGCGCGTCGAGAGCCGCCTCGGTGCGCACAGTGCCCAGGGCGCGGGCGGCGCGGTTCTGGACGCCCCAGAACGCGTCTCCAACCACCGCCCGCTTCAGCGCGTCGACGGCGTCGGGCCCACCCAGCTTCGCCAGGCCTTCAGCGGCCCGGATGCGCCCGATGACGTCGTCGTCCCGCTCGAGCTGGTACTGCAACATCTCTTTGCCCGGCGCGAACTCGACGGTCTTGAGAGCGACGTTGCCGGGGTCGAAGCGCACTAGCCTCGGCTTCGCCGCCAGGGGGAAGTAGAACGACTGCTCCTTCTCCGACACCTCGATGCGGAAAGCGGACCGCGCGCCTTCGCCGTCGGTGAAGTCGATGGTCACGGGGACGCGGAAGACCGGCGTGAGATCGCTGACCTCCTGAGTTTGGGCGACGGTGACCTTCGCCTGCTTCGCGCTCTCATCCCATTCCCACGTCAGCTTGAACGCCGGATGGCCGCCCCGGTACACCCACTGGTCGAAGAACCAGTCGAGATTGCGCCCCGTCGCCTGCTCGATGGCGCGTTGGAGGTCGGGCGTCGTGACTACGCCGCCGCGATGGCGCTCGACGTACTGGCGGACGGCCTTCCACCAGAGGTCATCGCCCAGGACGTCGTGCAGCATGTGGAGGACCAGCGCCCCCTTCTCGTACAGGTGACGGTCGAAGATGTCGATGGGCTCGTCGTACACGTTGGTCGCGATGGGGCGGCGGT
>JBBITS010000158.1:1764-5902 GCA_037440665.1 Chloroflexota bacterium | reverse complement strand
TCGAAGGGCTCGGTCAGCAGGCTGGCGTTCAGTTCGCTGTAACGCGTCCAGGTGTCCGTCATCTCCTGATTCCACACGACCGACGTTCCGCCCAGCGCGGCGTACATGGTACGGTTGACGGGTGTGTATTCGTCGGAGCAGCGGACGACCTGCCATTGGGCGTCGAGCCCCAGGTCGGACAGGAGCGGCACGGCGGCGGTCAGGATGTCGGCGATGCCGGTGGAGAAGCTGGTGACGCTGAGGTTGAGTATGCGGGCGCCGCGCAGGGGCCTGGCGAGGTCGCGCAGGCGGACGATCTGGTCGTCGCCGACGATGGTGGCGTACTGGTCCAGGGTTTTCGGGGTCAGGGCGAGCGCGCCGTACATGCCGCCGGACCTCCGTCCTTGCGCCGCAGCGTGAGGGACGCCGCGACGGCGCCCTCTCTCAGGCGATGGTATGGTCGCTCGCGAGGATTGTCAATTTGGCGTTAGGCCTGTTTGGGCGCCTGCCGGTGGGCGCACCCTGGTGCCGCGCTTCTTGAGCAGGCGCGTGCTGAACAGGATGTCGTGAGGCACGTCCGCGATGCCTAGCTCAGCGGCGATGCGCTCGACGACGGCAACGACCTCGTCGCGGCTCCTGCCGTGGACCATGGCGAAGAGGTTGTAGGGCCAGACGTCCTCGTGGCGCGGGCGGCGGTAGCAGTGCGAAACCTCGGGCCGGGCCGCCAGGGCCTGCCCGACCTCCCTCGCCCGGTCATCGGGCACGTCCCACACGGACATGCCGTTGGCCGTGATGCCGAGGGCGTAGTGGTTGGGGATCAGGCCGATGCGCTTGATCTTGCCCTCTTCGAGCATCCTGTTGATCAACTGGATGACGCGCGCCTCGGTCGTTCCCAGCTCTGCCGCCACGGCGGCGTAGGGCTCGGGCGCTAGAGGCAGGCCGTCCTGAATCGTCAGCAGAAGCGCTCGTTCCTCGTCGGTCAGCATCGTCAGAACTCGAATCTCAGATCCACGAAGAACTCCTCCTCCGACGGGAGGTTGAGGACGCGCAGCCCGGTCGCGCTCTGTATGGCGTCGATGGTGCGCGCTATCTCATCCGGATCGTCGGACGAGATCACGAACCACATGTTGAGACGGTGAGCGCGCTCGTAGTTGTGGGAGATGGATGGGAGGCTGTTGACGAAAGCCGCGACCTCCTCGAAGCGCTCGGTCGGCACGCTCATGGCGGCCAGAGTGCGTTCGCCTCCGAGCTGGAGCGCATTGAGGATCGGCCCGAAGCGGGAGAGCGCGCCCTCGTCCAGCAATCGCTGGATGCGGCGAATGACCTCGTCCTCGGTCATACCGATGCGGGCGCCAGCCTCGGCGAACGGCCGGTGGGTAACGGGAAACCCGCCCTGCAGGTGGTTCAGAAGCTTGCGGTCGGCGTCGTCGAGGTCAACGGGCATCGTACAGCCGGTCGATGCCGGAGCCGCGCGCCCCCGGCCTGTCTGCGTCTCTGGCGGAGAAACGCGCGTACACCAGCGCGACCAGCGTACCACAGGCGTAGGCGGCGGGCAGGCCTAGGAGCCCGACGAGCGACGCCATGGCCGGAGACGCCTGGGCTACGGGCAGGATACCTGCCGCCCGCGCGCCAAGGAGCGCAGCCCACACGGCGGGGAGCGTCAGGGCGCCCAGCGCGCCGGCCGCCGTGGCCACCAGGATGTGGTCGAGCCGAATGGTTTCGGCGCAGACGTGGGGAAGAGCCGCGCCAACGCCGGTGCCCCACGCCAGCCCCAGCAGCAGCGCCAGCGCCTGCCCCTCGGCCACGGAGAACAGTTGGCCACCGCCGCCGCCGGGCGGTCCCACAAGCGCCAGAGGCAGGTAGATTGCTTCGACGCCGAGGACTCCGGCCAGCGCCGAGGGCACGAAGGCCGTCTGCGGGTCCCAATCGCCGCTGGCGACCAGCAGCGCCATCACCGTCCAGAGCGAGAGCATGACGGGCAAGACCAGCATGAACGCGATGACGACAGCCCCGCCCGCGCCTGTGGACGCGAGGAGCGAGGTCATCAGCGCGGCGTAGCCCAGCCCTCCCGCCTCCATCAGCAGCGCGGCGCGCGCGCTGCGGTCCATGCCGGTCGGAAACAGCGACATCATGCCACAATGTAGAACGCGGAAACGGACGGCAGGTTGACTTCCTTCACGCCTGGACCGGCGCGTTCTCGCGCAGAGCGGCGACAACGCGCTCGATGGCCTCGGCCGGCGCGATGGTCTCGGCCTCCGGGTCGCTGCGGCGCTTGAACTCGACGGCCTGCTTCTCCAGCGTCCGCGGGCTGACCGTGATGCGGAACGGCAGCCCCAGCAGGTCAGCGTCGTTGAACTTGACGCCCGGGCGCTCATCCCGGTCGTCGTAAAGCACTTCGACGCCCGACTCCTCGAGGCGGTTGGCCATCCACTCCGCGCTGGCGCGTACGGCCTCTTGCTCCGGGTTGAGCGCGACGACGTGGGCGTGGTAGGGCGCTACGCTCAGAGGCCAGATGATGCCCTTCTCGTCGTGATGCGCCTCGATGATGGCCGCGAGGATGCGCCCCATGCCGATGCCGTAGCAGCCCATGACGGCCGGGCGCTGGGTCCCGTCCCGGTCCAGGAAGAACGCCTCCATTGCCTCTGAGTAGATGGTCCCCAGCTTGAACACGTGCCCCATCTCGATGCCGTGCCGCAGCTCCAGCGACTCGCCGCAGCGAGCGCAGGGAGCGCCCGGCGTCGCCAGTGAGATGTCGGTCACGACGTCGGCAGTCCAGTCGCGGCCGTGGTTCACGTTCCTGAGGTGCGTGCCGGCGACGTTGGCGCCGGTAACCAGGTTCGGCGTTTCTACGGCCGAATCGTCGGCGATGATGCGCACTCCGGGCAGCTTCTCGCGCAGGCCGACGGGCCCGGCCGACCCGGCCACCAGCCCGTAGCGCTCCACAGCGCGGTCTTCCATGAACCGCAACTCGGTCGCTTTGAGGGCGTTCTTGAGCTTGATCTCGTTCACCTGCAGGTCGCCGCGGATGGCGACGAACACCGGTTTGCCGTCGGCTTCGTAGAACACGGCCTTCAGCGTCTGGTGGTGAGGCACGCCGAGGAAGGCGACCAGGTCGTCGATGGTCCGCTGGCCGGGCGTGGCGACCTCCTCCAGGGGATGCGCCGCGTCGTCGGGCAGGCGGAGCTTCTTGTGGTCGGCCTTCTCGGTGTTCGCCATGTAGCCGCAGCCGGGGCAGAGCAGCACCTCGTCCTCGCCGATCTCGGTGAGGAACATGAACTCCTGGCTGTCCTTGCCTCCGATGGCGCCAGAGTCGGCCTGCACGGCGACGGTGGGCACGCCGCAGCGGTCGAACGCCTTCTTGTACGCGACGCACATCTTGTCGTAGCTCTCGTCCAGACCATCCCAGCCAGCGTCGAAGCTGTAGAGGTCCATCATGTCGAACTCGCGTGCGCGCACGAGCCCGCCCCGCGCGCGGGGCTCGTCGCGGAACTTCGTCTGAATCTGATACAGGAGCTTCGGCAAATCTCGGTAGCTCTGGACGTGCTTCTTGAACAGGTCGACGATGACCTCTTCGTGAGTTGGGCCCAGCACCATCTCGCGCTCGCGGCGATCCTTGAACGAGAAGAGTGTCTGTCCCAGCACGGCGCGGCGTCCGGTCTGCTCCCACAGCTCGGCGGGGTGCATGGCGGGCAAGTGGACCTCTTGGCCGCCGGCCGCGTCCATCTCCTCACGCACGATCTGCTCGATCTTGCGAAGGACGCGCCAGCCGAGGGGCATGTAGCTGTAGATGCCGGCGGCTAGCTGGTTCACCAGCGCGGCGCGCAGCATGAGCTGATGGTTCGCGGTCTCGGCTTCGGCCGGAGCCTGGCGCAGGGTTCGTCCGAAGAGCTGGGACATCCGCATCGTCATGGGGCTCCCGTGGTAAGCCACGACTGGCGTCACAAATCTAACCGATATCGCCGCTTCGGGAGTAGCGAAAGCCCCGATTCCGCGCTCCGCTATACTGTGCTTCGATTCGCCCGTGCGGCGCGAACAGGAGGTGGCGCCATGCCCAAGCGCCTTTACCGGAGCCGGGACGAACGGATGCTCGCGGGCGTCGCGGGCGGCATAGCCGAGTACCTCGACGTGGACCCTACGGTGGTGCGCGTGGCGTGGGTCG
>JBBITS010000158.1:0-1730 GCA_037440665.1 Chloroflexota bacterium | reverse complement strand
GTTCACGTGGCCGGCGGCCATCCTGCTGTACTTCGCGCTGGCGCTCATCATGCCCGAACACCCGGAGGAGACGGCGCCATCCGCGGAGCCGCCTCCGGAGCCTTCGTCGTGGGAGCAAGAGGAGTGAAGAGCCCGTTCCTCACGGCCCTCGAACAGCGCGTCCTTCTCGCGGACGGCGCCACCGGCACGGCGCTTCACGAGCGCGGCGTGCCCGCTTCGGCGTGCCTCGACTACGCTAGCGTCGAGCAGCCGGACCTGGTGCGCCAGCTCCATGAGGAGTACATCGCCGCGGGCGCCGACGTCATCGAGACGAACACGTTCGGCGCTAACCGCCTGCGCCTCGAACGCCACGGTCTCGCGGGCCGCGCCCACGAGATCAACTTCAAGGCCGTTCGTCTGGCTCGCGACGCGCGGGAGATAAGCGGGCAGCCGGTGTTCATCGCCGGATCCGTGGGGCCGGTAGGCCGCAGGTTTGCGGGTCAGGACATCTCCGTGCAGGAGGCTCGCGCGGCGTACCGGGAGCAGATGGAGGCGCTGCTCGAAGGCGGCGTCGACGCCATCTTCCTGGAGACCTTCCCCGACCTCGACGAGATTCGCGTCGCCCTCGACGTGGTGAAGACGACCTGCGACCTGCCGGTAGTCGCCATGCTGAACTTCCAGCGCGACGGCCGCACCCTCGCCGGCGAGCCGCCCGACGTCTGCGCGAACGCGCTGCAGGCGGCGGGCGCCGACGTGGCGGGAGCGAACTGCGGCCACGGGCCACAGGCCGCGCTCGACGTCGTGGAACAGATGGCTGTGGCGTCGTCCATCATGGTCGCCGTCATGCCCAACGCCGGGCTGCCGAGGATGGTGAGCGGCCGTCTGGTCTACCCCGCGACGCCCGAGTACTTCGCCGAGTACGCGCGCCGCTTCGTGCAGGCCGGAGCGAACATCGTCGGCGGCTGCTGCGGGACGACGCCCGCTCACACGGCGGCCATGCGCCAGGCGCTGTCGGGCGAGACGGCGGCGCGTCGCGTCACCGTCGTCGCTCCTGCGCCCGAGCCGCAGGCCATCCAGCAGCTTCCGGAGCGCAGGCTTCGCGACAAGCTCGCAGCGGGCGACTTTGTCGTGAGCGTCGAGATCGACCCGCCGCGCGGCCTCAACCCGCGCAAGGCCATCGAGGGAGCGCGTGCGCTGAAGCAGGCGGGCGCCGACTGCATCAACATCGGCGACAGCCCGATGGCCCGCGTCCGCATGAGCGCCATCGCGCTGGCTACGCTCATCCAGCAGCAGGTGGGGCTGGAGACGATCATCCACTTCACGACGCGGGACCGGAACTTGATGGCGATCCAGTCCGACCTGCTGGGCGCGCACGCGCTGGGCATCCGCAACGTCATCGCCCTCACGGGCGACCCGCCGACGATGTCGCCGGGGGCGCTGCATCAGCGAGCGTCGGGTGTCTGGGACGTCGATTCCATCGGTCTCATCAAGATCCTGAAGCAGCTCAACCGGGGCATCGACTGGGCGGGCAACTCCATCGGGCGGCCGACCGATTTCTTCGTCGCGTGCGCCGCCAACCCGACGGCGGAGGACCTGGACGTCGAGCTGGACCGCGTGCGCAGGAAGATCGAGGCGGGCGCCGACCTGCTGATGACGCAGCCGCTGTACAGCCCCGAGCCGCTGGGACGATTCTTGGACCGTTTGGGTCCGGTCCAGCTCCCCATCCTGCTCGGCATCATGCCGCTGCAGTC
>JBBITS010000157.1:0-5916 GCA_037440665.1 Chloroflexota bacterium | reverse complement strand
GCCCCCGACACGTCGGGGCTCTCAGCAACCGTAGTATCGCAACCGCCCATAAGGAAGTCAAGGAATACGCGGTTCCATCGGGGGTCTGCGCCGGCCGCCGTCGGGGCTCTCCCTGACGCCTCGCCCGGCTGCTAGACTCTGGACGATGCCCCCTGATCAGGTCACCGTGCGCGTGCCCGCCACCTCGGCCAACCTGGGCCCGGGCTTCGATAGCCTTGGGCTCGCGCTTGCCCTGTGCGCTGACATCACCCTGCGCGAAGGGCCCTCGCCCGGTGGCGACACGTCCGAGGCCATGATCATCGCCGCCGCGAAGGCCGCGTTCCGCGCCGCCGGCCGCCAGCCGCCCGATCTCTCGGCGGAGTGGAGCGGCGACATCCCCGTGGCCCGCGGCCTCGGCGCCAGCGCCGCCGCCCGCGTCGGAGGCGTCGTGGCGGCCGATGCGATGATGGGCCGTCCGCTCCCGCCCGTCACGCTACTCGACATCGCCGCCGGGCTCGAAGGGCATGCCGACAATGCCGCTCCGGCGCTGTTCGGCGGCCTTCAGGTCGTGATCCGCGAAGGCAACCGCTTCCGCTGCCTGGGTGTGCCGGTGGCGCCCGGCCTTAAGATCGTTCTCTTCGTGCCCGACTTCGACATGCCCACCACCGAGAGCCGCAAAGCGCTGCCGGGCCGGATCTCACGCGAGGACGCCATCCATAACATCGGCCGCGCCGCGCTTCTCGTCGCCGCTCTCCAGTCGGGCGCCTGGGAGGAGCTGGCGCGCGCCACCGAGGACCGTCTGCACCAGCCCACGCGCGCTGCCATCTTCCCGGCGATGCCGTCCATCATCAGAGCCGCCCTCGACGCCGGCGCCCACGGCGCGTACCTCAGCGGCGGCGGCTCCGCCGTCGCTGCCTTCGTCACCTCGGACGAGGACGCTGTCGCCGAGGCCATGCGCTGGGCCGCTGGCGAGAGCGGAGTCTCCGGGCGCTCGCTGGTCACTGAGCCATCGGCCGTCGGCGCCACGACTCTCTAGCACGGTGCTGAGAGACGGGGGTGCAGGTCGCCGTGGCGACCTGCCGGGGTCTGGGGGGTGTCCCCCCAGATTCAACACAGCTTCTCTGGGTAGGCGGGTGGGCAAGAACAACTCCCCTTTCCGAGGTCTTTCAACACCCCGCTGAGAGAAGGGGCCGCGTGTCTCTGGCCGGAGCCTCCGGCCCGCCGGTACACTGCCGCTTGCGTACAGCCCGAGAAGGCGGGGACAACAACAGCGTCATGGCCCTGGTCGTACAGAAGTACGGAGGAACCTCGGTCGCCGACGCCGGGCGCATCAAGAACGTGGCCCGGCGCATCGCCGCCCGCCACGCGGCGGGCGACAGCGTCGTCGCCGTCGTCTCTGCCATGGGCGACACGACCGACCGGCTCATCGCGCTGGCGCAGGAGCTCACCGATCAGCCAGAGGCGCGGGAGCTGGACGTTCTCCTCTCGACAGGCGAACTCGTCACCAGCGCCCTCATGGTCATGGCCCTGCACGCAGATGGCGTGCCCGCCATCAGCCTCTCCGGCCCGCAGGCGGGCCTGCGCACCGATAGAGTGCACGGCAAGGCGCGCATCATCGGCATCGACCCCGCGCGCATCCATCAGGAACTCAAGCGCGGCCGGATCGTCATCGTCGCCGGGTTCCAGGGCATCACCGAGGAGATGGACATCGCCACTATCGGCCGCGGCGGCTCCGACACCACCGCCGTGGCCTTCGCGGCAGCGCTGCAGGGACGGTGCGAGATCTATACCGACGTCGACGGGGTGTACACGGCCGACCCGCGCGTCGAGCCGCGCGCCCGCAAGCTGAAGGACATCACGTACGAGGAGATGCTGGAGCTGGCCAGCAAGGGCGCGAAGGTGATGGCTCCGCGCGCCGTCGAGCTAGGCTCCGTCTACAACATCCCGATTCTCGTGGCCTCCTCGTTCAAAGAGGAGCTGGGGACACTTATCCACGGAGGCGTGGACATGGAGCAGTTCAATAGGGTACGGGGCATCGCGCATGACCTCGACGTCGCCAAGATCACCATCCGGGGCGTACCCGACCGGCCGGGCATCGCCGCCGCCATCTTCGAGCCGCTGGCCGAGGCGCACGTCAGCGTGGACACCATCGTCCAGAACGCCAGCACCGAAGGGCTGACTGACCTGACGTTCACCGTCGCGAAGAACGACCTAGCGCGCGCCAGGCCGCTGGTCGCCAGCGTCGCTCAGGCGGTCGGCGCGAAGGACACCGTGGCCGACGAACGGCTGGGCAAAGTGAGCATCGTCGGCACGGGCATCCAGAGCGCGCCGGGCTTCGCCGCGCGCATGTTCCGCGCGATGACCGACGCCGGCATCAACATCGAACTCATCAGCACCTCGGAGATCCGCATCACCTGCATCATCGCCGAGGACAGGGTCGCCGACGCCGTCCGGGCGCTGCACCAGGCGTTCGAGTTGGAGAAGCCGGAACCGTCGGAACTGGCTGCGCGGGGCTGACCATGCCGGTCGAGGACTCGGCTCTGCGAGGGGACCTGGCGGCGAGACGCGCCGAGCGGGCGGCGCTGCTCGAGAGCGAACTCCAGCGCATGCTGGCAGAGCTGAGAGAGCAGGGGGCGAAGCTGGTCGTCCTCTTCGGGTCCTACGCCGCCGGCCGCCGCGACCTGTTCACCGACCTCGACCTGATGGTCGTGATGGAGAGCGAAGAGCCGTTTGTGCAGCGGCTGCGCCGGGTGTACGCTGCGCTCCAACCCGCGGTGGCCGCGGACATCCTCGTCTACACGCCAGAGGAGTTCGAGGACATGAAGGAGCAGCCTTTCGTGCGCCATGCCCTGGCGACCGGGAAGGTCCTGCATGCGGCCTGAGGATAACTGGCGCCGGTGGCTCGACCAGGCGCGGGACGATCTGCGCTGGGCTGAGCACCTGCGCGATGCGGGTGGCCACCACATCGCCTGCTTTCTCGCTCAGCAGGTTGCCGAGAAGGCGCTGAAGGCCCTCCTGTATCACCACGGCGAAGAGATCGTGCTCGGCCACTCCGTCGAAGACCTGTGTGTGCGCTCGGCTCGGCTCATCCCCGATCTGGCTTCGCATTGCGCTCGCTGGGGCCAACTCGACAGCTACTACGTGCCCACTCGCTACCCCGACGCACTTCCGGGCAGCATCCCATCGCGTGTCTATGACCGGGCAACAGCCGCTGAAGCGGTTGCCGCTGCGCGCGAAGTCGTGGACGCCGTCAGCAGCAGGCTAACCCCTTGAGTACTCCCGACCCCGACGTCATCGAGCCGCTGATCGCGCGGTTCGTCGAGGCCTGCCGCGAGGTCTTCGGCGACGACCGCCTCATTGCCGTGGTTCTCCACGGCTCGGTCGTAAAGGGTGGCCACGTGCCTCACTACTCCGACATCGACTTCATGGTGTTTCTTTCGCCCGATTGCTTCGACAAGTATGGGCTGCGGCTGGACCTCGCCTTCGCCATCCAGGAGCGCACGGCGGCCATGGATTGGCGCTCGGCAGGGCTCTGCTACTTCCAGGCGTACTACTATGACCCCGGCAACACGCCCTCGTGGTGGACCGGTCCCGTTCCCGGCGCCTACCGGATGGTGTGGGGCGAACTGCCATCGAGTCTCATCGCCACCGCTGATCGGCTGCGCGAGAGCGGCCGCCAGTTCCTCCGTGAGCAACTGCCCGGCATCATTGCGGGCTCGCTGTCTTCGTTCGCCGATTCCATGGACGACGCCTTGCTCCGCCGGGTGAGGCTGCTGGGCACCATCGTGAACCCGGCCATGTTCGCTCTCGTGGCCCTGCAGAGCCCGGACCCGCTGGACGTCTGGTCGCGGCCCAAGTTCGACGTGATGGCTGCCCTGGAGACGCTGCATCCCCAGGCGGGCGCCGCTGTCCGGCGCTATTTCGCGCTGGCGTCGGACGTCATGGAGCGCGGGAAGGAGGCGGACGCCGCCGAAGCGCGCACTGCGTACCGCGTGGGGCTGGAGGCCCTGATTGCAGTTCACCGGCTCGCGCAGCGGTCAGACAGCTAGCCCTTCCAGAACTGCCACCAGGCCTTCTTTCCCGAGGCGGTAGCGCCGGATTCGTGCATTGCCATCATGTGGTGGCCGCCGCCGTGGTCGTGCTCTGCCTCGGCGCGGAGAGCGGCCGCCGGATCGCGGTCAAACTCGCTCTTGCAGCCCGGCGCGCAGAAGTAGTACGTCGCGCCCTGGTAGTCCGAGGTGGCGGACGCCGTCGCGGGGTCGATGTCCATGTGGCAGATGGGGTCGTGGGCGGTCTGAGCGGTCATCGAAGCTCCTCCATTATGGCGTGAGCGAATGTAAGGGTCGTAGCAGGGCCAGTCTACACCGTTCTCGCCGTTAGTACCACACCCAGGGGGGTAGGGTGACAGAGCCCCTTGGGATAGCTCAAATGCTCCGAACAAATGTCTTGACATTGCCATGCCCTTGAAGTAGACTCGCCTCTGCCTGCGCAGAAACCAGCGCTTGGAGGCATGGCCATGAGCGAGGCCGGGACGCTCGGCGGGAGCTGCACCCTCATCCGCGACCTGCCGTCCGGCGAGCGCCCGCGCGAGCGGCTGGCGAAGTACGGACCGGGCGTGCTATCGGCGTCGGAGCTGCTGGCCATCCTGCTTCGCACCGGCTCGGCGCGGGAGAGCGCGCTGGCGCTGGCCTCGCGCCTGCTCGCGCGCCGGGGCGGCCTTGTGGAGCTGGCGCGAACGCCCTTCGCTGCGCTGGTCGAGGAGCGGGGCCTGGGTGAGGCGAAGGCCTGCCAGCTCCTCGCCGCGCTGGAGCTGGGCCGCCGCGTCGCCGCCGCCGCGCCCGAGGAGCGGCCGCTCATCACCCACGCCTCCGATGTAGCACGCCTCCTGCAGCCCGAAATGGCGCCTCTGGAGCAGGAGAGCCTGCGCGTCGTCCTCCTGGACACCCGGTGCCGCGTCATCTCGATGCACGAGGTGTACAGGGGCACCGTTCGCGTGACTGTCACGCGGGCCGCCGAGCTGTTCCGTGAAGCGGTGCTCCGCAACGCCACAAGCATCATCCTCGTCCACAACCACCCTTCCGGCGACCCGGCGCCTTCGGTCGAAGACATGCGCCTGACCAAGGACCTCGCCGAGGCAGGCGCCGCTCTCGACGTCGAACTGCTGGACCACGTCGTCATCGGCTTCGGCGAAGGGCGGTTCGTCAGTATGAAGGAGCGCCTGCCTTCGCTCTTCAAGACGGCGCGCCAGAGACGGAGAGAGAACACTAGCGACGCCGAGACGGACGCTGAAGGTGGCAGGGAAGACGTCGCCGTCACTCTGGTCGCCGCGTCCTGACTGCGCTTGCGCAGGGAGACGGCCGCCGGATACAACCCGGTATGCCCCGGATCAGACTGCTCGCGCTGGACCTCGACGGAACGCTTCTGCGCCCCGGAGACCAGATCGACGAGGACGATGCGTCCGCCGTCCGCGACGCCGTCGCCGCCGGCGTCCACGTCGTGATCAGCACGTCGCGCTGGTTCAGCCTGGCCGCGCGCACGGCCGGCGCGCTGGGCATCCCCGATCCGCTCATCTGCAACAACGGCGCTCTGGTCAAGGCTCGGGACGGCGAAGAGATATTTCACCACCGCATTCCCGGCCCCGTCGCGCTCGAGGTCGCGCGCGCCGCCGCGGACGCGGGCGTCGACGCGATCGTGACGGTGGAGGACGTGACCTACTGGGCGACGAAGCGCACCGGCGTTTCGTCCAATCGCGTGCCCGGCGGCCTCAGCGTCGTTCAGGATGTCGCCGAGTACGTCGCCGAAGGCTGCACGGCGTACCTCTTCTTCGGCGAGCCGAACGTGCGGGCGATGATGGAGCGGCTGGACGGGCGCTTCGACGGCCGGCTCAACCTGGCCTACGGTCACAGCCAGACATACCCGCCGTACCTGAACATCGTG
>JBBITS010000156.1:0-5930 GCA_037440665.1 Chloroflexota bacterium | reverse complement strand
GCGCCGCGCGGGCACGCCTCGACGCAGGCCGGGCGCGTGCAGTGGTTGCAGAGGCGGGGCATGTAGAAGAAGTACGAGTTCGGGTACTCGCCCGCGCCCTGGTCCTCGTCCCAGTTGGGCCCCCACGTCGGCTTCTCGCCGACGGGCTGCAGGTGGACGGTGTTCCCCTTGCCGGAGTAGAAAACCTCTTCGTAGTTGAAGTCCCAGCCACCGCCGAACTCCTGACGCGTGGGCAAGACTCCCGCCTGGGGGACGCCGTCGCGATAGCCGCCGCCCATCGTCTCCCAGTCTTTCGGCGAACCGCGCCCCGGGAGCGTGTTGACGGTGCACCACCACTGGTAGTCGGTGCCCTCGTCCTTGGTCCACAGCGTCTTGCACGCCACGGAGCAGGTCTGGCACCCGATGCACTTGTTCAGGTCGAAGACCATCGCGACCTGGTTGGTCCCGCCGCGGGCGGCGGCCAGCGATGCTCTTCCGTTGGATTTCGCGCCGTTTCTGGGCATGGATCCGCTCCTCCTAGGCTTCCAGCGTCAGCTCACGCCAGTCGCGCGAGTACGCCTTCAGGCCGCCGCGCTCCTGGTTGCTGCCTTCCCACACGGCGAAGGCGACTTTCACCGCCTTGCCGGGGTTCAACTTAACGTTTCCGGCGCCCCTGGCCTTCAGGGGACGGCTGAGCACGACCGACCAGCGGCCGTCCTGCCACGCGGCCTTCGCGTCGATGGCCGCGCCGTCGGCCTGGGCCACCGTGCCGGGGCCCTGAGCGACGACGTTCTGGCCGCTCTGGAGGTCGGCCCGCCAGAACCAGCCGTTGACCTGGCCATCGGGCGAACCCATGGTGTTGAGAGGCGCGTCGCCGTTGCTCGGGAAGAGCACCGCCGCAGCGTCGGGGAACTGACGGTCCGCGAACTCGCCGTTCTGGCTGTCGTCGTTCCACTCGAGATGGACCGCGAGCCGCTCGCCGTCGTGCGCGGCGCGGACGGAGACCGCCCGCACTTTGCCGATCAGCCGGTCGGCCCACACCGTCCGGACGTAGCGAGACGACTGCTTCTGGATGGGCGTCCCGGTGAGGTCGATGACCTCGCGGCCGACCTTCTCCCAGGCGCGGGCCTTCGGGTCCAGCAGGGCTGACGCGTCGGCCACCTTCTTCGCCAACATGCTCACCTTTCCTCCTTTCCCGAGGCTCCGTTGACCTTGCGGACGTCAAGACGGATGGCTCGGTCGATGGGCACCGGTTGCCAGTGGATGGGCCGGAACCGGAGGTGACCGTAGCCTCCTGCGAAGGAGAGCCACTTGACCATGCCCGGTTCCACGTTGGATGGGTCAAGCCAGGTGTCGAACTGATACGGCTCGAAGCCGTTGTAGATGATGAGCTGGCCGGGGCGCACGGCTGGCGACACACGCGCAGCCACCTTGATCGAGCCCATGTCGTTGTACAGCTCGATGATCTCGTCATCCCGGATTCCGCGCTGCTCAGCGTCCGGCGTGCTGATGTACACGAACGGATGCCCGCGGTGGGTGTTCAGGATGATGGTGTTCGTCATGTTCATAGAGTGGATGGACCACCGCGGGTGCCCGCTGGTGAGGTGGAAGGGGTAGTCGCCGCCCTGGGCCGGCGTCTCCTTGTGCACCGGGAACTGCTCGCCCGCCTCCATGAACCAGTCGTGATCGATGTAGAACTGGGCGCGCCGCGTAAGCGTCGGGAACGGCATCTTCTTTTCGGTGTGCCAGCGGAAGGGTGCGTGCGTCTCGTCCTGTTTGAGGTCCGACGCCTGCGCCAGCGCCATGTCCGACATGCCCCAGTCGGTGAAACGGACGTAGCCTTTCTTGCGCATCGTGTCGAGGGTAGTGCCCTTGGGCAGATTCCCCATCACGGCGCTGTCGCGGACCATCTCGTCCAGCAGTTTGTCGGTGCTGTCGTAGTAGCCGCCAAGGGTCAGCCGGTCGACGATGTTGTCGAGCCGTCGCGGCATGCCGTGGCTGTCGGTGTACTCGACGAAGCCGCGGGCCTTAGCGCGCTCCTCGATGCGTCTGCCCAGCTCGACGGCGATCCAGAACTCCTCCATCGATTCGCCGCGCGGCGGCACCGCCCGGTCGGAGAACGTGAGGTGCATGATGTGCGGCGTGGAGTAGCAGAAGTTTGGCTTCTCGTAGTGGTGCGCCGCGGGCAGCACGTAGTCGGACCAGAGGCCCGTGGTGTTCATGCGCCAGTCGACGGTGATGATGCACTTGAGCTTCGGCCAGAGGTGTTTGAGCAGCATGTTCTGGCCGCCGCGCGTGCGCCGTAGCAGGTTGGAGCCGACCTCGAAGACGACGCGGGGCTCCTGCTGCGGGCCGGGCTGGACGGAGCCGGCGAACCAGCCCTTCTCGAGCGCCTCGTTGAAGTACTGGTCGAACGTGCGCTTCATGCCCACGTCGCCCCAGGTCTTCTTGTTCCAGATTTCGCTGTAGCCGCAGTGGTAGTACCAGAAGAATGCGGGCGGAACCATGCCGCCCATGCGGGCGCTCTGGTAGGCCATCTCGTGGTTCAGGATCTCCACGGTCATCGTGGGATCCTGCTCGAGCATCTGCTTCACCATGGCGTCGCGGCCCTGCATCGCCTGGCGGGTGACCTCCTGGCCGGGCATGGGCTTGTACGGCGCGAAGAACTGGCCGTCGAACAGGCCCACAGCCCACGAGCGGGCGCCCGTGCCCTTCTTGCCCCAGTTGCCCGTGAGGCCGAGGACGAGCATCATCGACCTCTCCATCAGGTCGCCGTGGTAGTACTTGCCGGAGTTCCAGCCCATGAGCATCCGCGTGCGCTTCTTCGCCGCCTTGCGGGCGACGGTGCGGATGAGTTCAGGGTTCGTGGTGCAGATTTGCGACGCCTTCTCCGGCGTGTAGTTATCGTTCAGCAGCTTCTTCAGCAACGCGAACGCGGGCGCGACCTTGACGGCCTTCCCGTCCTTGAGCTTCGCCGTGAAGACGCCCTCAAGCGCGGGATCGCGGCCGCCCAGCGCCAGCGTTCCGCGTGGGGCCTCGACGATCCTCTTGCTCTTCGCGTCGTACCAGTAGAACTGGTCGTCACGGCCGCCATCGACGTCGCTGGCGCGCAGGAAGCGCTCGTTGTCCAGACGGACGAGGAGCGGCAGGTCGGTCTGTTCCTTGACGAACTTCCAGTTGACCAGGCCCTCTTCGATGATGACCTGGCTCATGGCGTTGGCCAGCGCGACGTCGGTGCCGATGCGTACCGGCACGAAGTAGTCGGCGTGGGGCGCCGTGGGGTTGAAGTCGGGCGCGACGACGACGACCTCCTGGCCGTTGTACCGGCCTTCGGCGATGAAGTGATACCAGGGGATCGAAGTGTAGGCTGGATTGATCTGCCAGCAGAGCATCAACTCGGTGTGGAACCAGTCGTCGCAACTGGCCGCCGGGTCGAACTTGCCGAAGGTGAGGTAGATGCCCGGCGAGAAGTCGTTGATCTCGGCCTGCACGTCGGTGACGGTGCCGCCGATGTGGTTGACGATGGCGCTGCCGTAGACGAGGGACTGCGTGCCGCCCTCGGCCGGCTCGCCGATGCGGATGACCGACTCCGGCCCCTGTTCCTGGATGGCGTCGATGATGTGATCGGCGATCTCGGTGAGGGCTTGATCCCAGGAGACCTCCTGCCACTGACCGGAGCCGCGCGGTCCCGCGCGCTTCAGCGGCTTGAGGACGCGCTCCTTGCCCGTCAGCAGGCGATGCCAGCTTGCGCCCTTCTGGCAGCCGGCCGGGTTGAAGTCGGGCACGCCCTCCTCGACGGTGGTGTACGTCCCGGCCTGCTCCTCGCGCCAGACCTCGCCGTCGGGTCCGACATAGACGCGGAAGGGGCAGTTGCTGGGGTAGCAGTCGACGCAGTGGCTGCCCCAGGCCCACCGCGTCCAGTTGATCTTCTCGCGGTAACGGTCCTCGACCGGCCGCGGCCTTCGGGGTGCGTACGTCACAGGGCGAACAGGCGCGGCCTTCGCCGCGCGCGTCCTTCGAGTTCCCTTCGCTATTGTTCGCGCTTGGGCCATGGCGCCCCTTTCTGGCTACCAGAATCCTGGCGGTGACACTCCCCCTGATGGAGCTTAATTTAGCGCCCGCTCAGATAACCGCCGAAGGGCCACATGGACTATCCGCCAAGTCTGAATGGACCGCCGCCTCCGGCTGAGGGCCTAATGGACCTAATCGGCCCCTGCCTACCGTCCCTGCTTTCAGTACCGCGAGCGGTCTTGCGCAACGGCGCCCCGGCGGCGTACAACTCAGCCTGGACCCCGGCTCCACCTGAAGTCAGGAGGAGTCATGTCACCACGCGCCCGCGCGGCGGCCCGGCGGTCCAGCGCCCGCCCCACCCCCCGGCGTCTCACTCCCGCTCGCGGCTCCCATCCCACGCCCAGGAGCTACTCCTCGACCGACGACGTCTACCGGCAGCGGTGGGGGTGGGACAAGGTGGTCAAGGGGACGTGCAACCGGGCCGACTGCATCGCGGCCTGCACGCTGAACCTGTTCGTGAAGGACGGCATCGTCTGGCGGGAGGAGCAGAACCCGATCTACGAGCCCTCGGGGCCGCACCTGCCGGACTTCAACCCGCGGGGCTGCCAGAAGGGGATGGTGTACTCGGACCTGATGTACGACGCCACGCGCATCAAGTATCCGCTGCGGCGGGTGGGCGAGCGCGGCTCGGGCCAGTGGGAGCGCATCTCCTGGGACGAGGCCCTGACCACCATCGCCGACAAGATCATCGACGTCGCCACTACCGACGGACCCGAAGCGATCGTGTACGACATGGGGACGACGAACATCGACTTCGGCCCCGGCACGCCCGCCGAGTTCCGGTTGACGCAGCTCATCGGCACGACGTCGCTAGACGAGTGGGCCAGCGTGGGCGACTTGCCGATGGGGGCGATCCAGACGTGGGGTCTGTTCAACTCGGACGGCACGTCGGACGACTACTTCAACTCGGACTACATCATGGTCTGGCTGGGGAACCCGGCCTACACGCGCATCCCGGACGTGCACTACATGTTCGAGTCGCGCTACCACGGGGCGCAGGTGGTGGTGGTGGCCCCAGACTACAACCCGACCTGCATGCACGCCGACCTCTGGGTGAACCTGCGGGTGGCCACCGACGCCGCCTTCGGCCTGGGCATGGCGAAAGTCATCATCGACGAGAAGCTCTACAAGCCGGCCTACGTGAAGGAGCAGACCGACCTGCCCTTGCTGGTGCGGGAGGACACCGGCCGCTTCCTGCGCCAGGCGGACATCCAGGAGGGAGGGTCGGAGGGCGTTTTCTACTTCTGGGACACGAGGACGCGGGCCATCGTGGAGGCGCCGGGGAGCATCGACCACCCGGAGGCAACCATCGCCTTGGGGAGGCTGGACCCTGCGCTGGAGGGGACCTACGAGGTCACCCTCCTGAGCGGCAAGCGGGTGGTGGCGCGGCCGCTGTGGGAGAGGCTGCGGGAGCATCTGGAGGCCTACACGCCGGAGAAGGTGCAGGGCGTCACGGGGGTGCACGCCGAGGTGGTGCGGAAGGTGGCGCGGGACTTCGCGCAGGCGAAGGCGGCGAGCATCTTCGCGTCGTGGGGGGCGTGCAAGCACTACCACATGGACCTGTTCCAGCGGACGATGATCCTGCTCTCTGCGCTGGCGGGGCACACCGGCAAGCAGGGCGGCGGCCTCCGCATCGGCGCCTGGTGGAACATCCCCCTCAACTACGACAAAGGCCAGCTCCAGATGCTCGGTGGATCGGCCGACGGTGAGCGCACCAAGGTGCGCGAGATCGAGAAGATCATGAAGACCATGTCGGCGCAGTACGCGACCAACCAAGCGCCCGCCGTGTGGTGGCTCTACAACCACGACGAGGGCTACCGCAAGATCGTCAACAACATGGCCTTCCAGGACCCGACACTCCCAAAGACTGTCGAGGACTA
>JBBITS010000155.1:310-5992 GCA_037440665.1 Chloroflexota bacterium | reverse complement strand
CGTCCATGTTCCTCGTCTTTATCCTCTACTGGGTGTGGGCGATGCTGAGGCCGTACATGTAGCCCGCGGGCACCGCCTGCCACAATGAAGGCCGCCCTTCAGGGTGGCCCGTCGCCGTTGTCGCCCGGCCAGGGATCAGCCACGCTGAAGCGTGGTCTTCTTGAATGAATTGACGAAGGCCGCGTTTCCAAGGTGGCCGGCGGGTCATGGGTCATGGCCCGGCGAGCGATCAGCCACGCTGTCGAAGACTCGCCCTTGGCGATAAGCGTGGCCTTCTTGTATGGAGGCCTTTGCCTCTGCTCTGTGACGCCCCTAGGGTGTGACCCCCGCCGACCGCAGGTACTCGGCGGCGCGGGCGCCGCTGTCGGCGTCGCCGAAAGCCTCGGCGATGAGCTGCGCCGTCTTGTCCGGGTCGAGGAGCTGCATCGAGCCGCTGCACCAATCGCAGGAGACGGCGGCGTCGCCCAGAGAGCGCGTCACCAGTCCGTCGTCGCCCGCGCGGTTGAGGAGCGCCGCCACGCCCGCCGCCTGCCGGTAGCTGAGGTCGGTGTCGGCGGCGTCGCGGTAGGTCCACCAGATCTTCGGCAGGCGGAACAGCGTCATGGGCGACATAGCGCTGGAGACGAGGGCGCGCGCGACGATCTGCTGGCGCTCGATGCGCTTGAAGTCGGTGGTTCCCTCGCGGATGCGGCCGTAGGCGACGGCCTGGTAGCCGTTCAAGTGATACGTGCCCACGGGGAAGCTCTGCGGCACGACGTTGACGTCGTCGGCCGAGTAGTCGGCCTGGCCGAACTCCTCGTCGTTGGTGATAGTGACGCCGCCGAAAGCGTCGATGAGGCCGGCGGCGCCGAACACGTCGAACACCAGGTGGTGATCGACCCGGATGCCCAGGTTGCGCTCTATGGTCATCTTGAGCGAGCGGATGCCCGCGCCCCGGTCGTCCGGGTCGTAGCTGTACACCATCGCGGTGTTGACGCGGTCCTGGATCACCGTGCCGTCGGCGAGGACGACCTGCATCAGGGCGTCGCGGGGGATGCTGAGGATGCCGGCGCGGTCGCTGCCGGGGTCGACGCGGACCAGCAGGATGGTGTCGGTGCGCGAGGGCCCCGACTCGGTGGGGCGGCGGTCCAGGCCGACGACCAGCACCGTGAACGGCTCGTCGGGCAGGCCGAAGAGCCAGGCGGCCGGCACGGGCAGCGGGGCCGAAAAGCGCGACGACGTGAACGGGACGCTGACAGGCTGGACGAAGGTAGCGAGCGCGACCAGGAAGTACGCGGCGACGAGGATGATGCCGTTGCGTAGCCAGTGGTTACGCTTCGGTTTCGGCGGCTGATCCAGCTCCGGGAGAGGAAGCCCCGCGCCGAGTGGGGGTCGCCCAGGCGAGTCGCCTCCGGAGACCGGCGGTCCCGGGATCATGCGCTCGCCGGACATCGGGCCTCTCTCCATGGCGAGTCTGTGACCGTCACAGGATGCGGCTCAGGAACGAGCGGGTGCGCTCGCTCTTCGGCGCCGAGAAGAACTCGTCCGGCGGCGCCTCCTCGATGATGACGCCCTCGTCCATCATCATCACGCGGTCGGCCACCTCGCGGGCGAACCCCATCTCGTGGGTGACGACGATCATGGTCATGCCGTCGCGGGCCAGGTTCTTCATGACGTCGAGGACCTCGCCCACAAGCTCGGGGTCGAGCGCCGACGTCGCTTCGTCGAAAAGCATGACCTTGGGCTCCATGCAGAGCGCGCGGGCGATGGCGACGCGCTGCTGCTGCCCGCCCGAAAGCTGCGCCGGATAGGTGTTGAGCTTGTCGGCGAGGCCGACCTTGGCCAGCAGCTCCTTGCCGCGCTCGCTGGCTTTCGGCTTCGGCACGCCGAGGACGTGCACCGGCGCTTCGATGACGTTACCCAGCGCCGTGAGGTGAGGGAACAGGTTGAAGCGCTGGAAGACCATGCCGATGCTGGCCCGCTGCCGGGCGGTGATGGGCTCGCGCTCTGGGACGAGCTTCCCGTTGCGCTCGTGGTAGCCGATGAGCTGTCCGTCGACGTAGATGCGCCCCTGCTGCACCTCCTCCAGGTGGTTGATGCAGCGAAGCAGCGTACTCTTGCCCGACCCGCTGGGGCCGATGATGACGACGACCTCGCCCTTCGCCACGTCGAAGGTGACGCCCCGGAGCACTTCGAGCCGTCCGAAGCGCTTGTGGACGTCGACCATGCGGACCATGGGCGCGCCGCTCATCGCGCACCTGACAGGCGGACGTTGTCGCTAAGCCCGCGCAGCATGCGGTTGAACCAACCCTCCTCGCGGGATGCCAGCGGGTTCAGCCACGACTCCAGACGGGCCTGCGCGAGGCTGAACACGCTCGTCATCGCAAGGTACCAGATGGACGCCACGACCAGCAGTTCCTGCGTCCGGAAGTTCCGGGCGTACACGGCCCGCGAGGCGCCCAAAAGCTCCTGCACGGCGATCATCGAGGCCAGCGACGAGTTCTTGAGCATGGCGATGAACTCGTTGCCCGTCGGCGGGATGATGACGCGCACCGCCTGGGGCAGAATGACGCGCCGCATGGCCATTAGGTTCGTCATGCCCAGGGACTTCGCCGCGTCGAGCTGCCCGGACTCGACAGACTGGATGCCGGCGCGCACGATCTCGGCCATGTACGCGCCTTCGTTGATGGCGAGGCCCAGGAGCGCAGCCTGGAAGGGCGACAGAACGGCCCAGTCGTAGGCGACCAGACGCGGCAGCGCCGTGAACCAGAAGATGAGCTGCACCAGCAGCGGCGTCCCGCGGAAGAACCAGATGTAGAAACTGGCGATGCCGTTGAGCACTGGGTTACGCGTGGTCTTCATCACGGCGGAGACGACGCCGAGGCCGATGCCGATGGCCTGGCTCAGCACCGAGAGCTGGATGGTCAGCCACACGCCCTTGAGGATCACGTCGGCGAACAGGTAATCACCCACCACGCCAAAATCGAAGTCGAACCGGTTAGCCAGAAGCCACGCGCTCATCGCGCCCGTCCTTTCCCGCTGCCGCGCATGACAGAGCCCGTGGCGAAACCACGGGCTCCGGTGTCGAGAGATGCCTCACACGGCGCGACGCCTAGTCGAGCATCGCGTCGCCCATGCTCCACTTCTCGAAGATCTCCTGGTAGGTCCCGTCCTCCTTGAGTTGCGCCAGCGCCTGTTCCAACACATCACTCAGCGCCGTGCTGTCTTTGCGGAGGCCGATGCCGTAGGGCGCCGGGTCCACCTGCGTATCGAGCACCTCCAGCGTGTCCGGGTTTTCCTCAGCCGCGGTGTAGGCGACCGGGAAATCGTTGAGCACGGCGACGGCGCGGCCCGCCTTCACCTGGTCCACCGCCTCGGGGTCGGTGCCGAAGCGCAGGATGTCGATGGCGCCCTTGCCTTCGTCCTGGCACTTCTCGTCCTGCGCCGTGAGGATATCGACCTGGATGGTGCCCTCCTGCACGGCGACGGTCTTGCCGCACAGGTCGTCGATGGTGGTAATGCCCTCAGGGTTGCCCTTGGCGACGACGATGCCGACGCCGACGTTAGCGTAGTCGATGAAGTCGATCTGCTCCTTGCGCTCGTCGGTGACGGTCATGGCCGACATGATGACGTCGAAGCGGCTTCCCTGAAGCGCGGGGATGATGGCGTCGAAGCCGGTGTTATGGAACTTCACCTCGACGCCCAGGACTTCCGCCAGCGCCGTGGCGAGATCGACGTCGAGGCCCATGGGGGTCGTGCCGTCCTCGCCGTAGAACTCGATGGGCGCGTAGGCTATGTCGGAGCCGACGTCCAGCGTGCCGTCCTCAAGTTCGGCGGCGCCGCTAATGTCGATACCCTCGGCGGCGGGCTGCGTCGCTGCCGGCTCCGTTGGCTCGCCCTCCTCTTCCTCGTCTTCGTCCTCGCCGCAGGCGGCGGCCAGCAGGGCCGCCACGGCGAGAGCGGCCATGAGCCAGACGAGCGGTTTCGCACGGGTCTTGAGCATATGTTCTTCCTCCCTGAAAATCCTGGCTTCCTGCGGTACCGTGGTCATTCCCGGCGCTGCGCGGATCATACGCTACACGTCAATGGAATGCCCGTAAACCTGCTCTTTTCGCTCCGGCCAGCGCGGGCGTCGCGTGCTAGAATAGCGCGGCTTCCGGCCAGTTACGAGGAAACGCGCAGTGTTTGGACATCATCCCGAGCCCACGAAGCGCGAAGCGGCCGAGCGGTTCTTCGAGTGGGCTGCCGGCTTCGCGGCGCTCCGCATGGCCTACTTCGGCCTCCGGCTCGGCCTTCTCGACGTGTTGCAGAAGTTCCCCTACGGCTGCACGGCCGACGAACTGGCGACGTACATCGAACTGGATCCGCGCTACGTGTCAGCGTGGGCGCGGGCCGCCTACGCGACGGGCCTTCTAGCCTACGATCCGGCCAACGGCCACTTCAAGCTGGCACCTCACATGGCCGAACTGCTGCTGGACGACAGCGACCCTGCGTACATGGCAGGTCTACCCCTGGGCCTGGCGGTCGAGTCGCGCATGGTGGATCGCCTGGCCGAGGCGTTCAAGAGCGGTGCCGGCATCCCTTTCGCCGACTACGGCCCGGACATGGTCGAGACACTCGAGGCCTTCAGCAAGTCGTCGTACGAGCTGTTCCTGCCCAACGTGCTGCTGCCGGCCGTGCCCGGCCTGCGCGAGCGCCTGGCCGCAGGCGGCAAGATTCTCGAGCTGGGCTGCGGCTCCGGCGTGGGGCTCGTCACCCTTGCGCGCGTGTTCCCCGAATGCACGGTCACGGGCGTCGACCCCGACGAGACGTCCATCGCCCGCGCCCGCCAGCGCATCGAGGAGGCGGAACTGACCGAGCACGTCTCGGCCGAGGCGATGCGCTCCGAAGACCTGAACGTCGAGAACGTGTTCGACTTTGTGTACGTGCAGGCGGCGCTGCACGAGATGGACGACGTGGTGGCGGCGCTCCAGAACGCCCGCCGGGCGCTGGTCGAGGGCGGCATTCTACTGGTGACCGAGATCCGCGGCCCGGAGCGGCTGGAGGATTTCACGGGCGCCTACAACGCGGCGCTGGCCCACATGGACTTCTACTACGAGATACCACAGTCGGTGGCGAAGGAAGGGCTGGCGGTCGGCTTTCTCGGCCGGCGGCACATCGAGGCGCTGGCCCAGGAGGCCGGGTTTGGCTCGATCCAGGAGCTGGAGCTGCCGCTCCCTCTGTACGCCGCCTACTACGCTATGAAAGAGGCGGCGGCGCCGACGTAGCGGATTGCTCTGGCGAGGCGCCGGCGCCTGCCATGCGCCCTGTAGTTGAGTCCCTTTTCATCTTGCCCCTAGTGGTCGCATGGGGTACAAGAGGGTGCGCTTTTTCGCCTTCCGGCGGACGCGTTCTGCGCGAGGCGGCCGGACTGCAATCATTCCCCTCGAAATCACCATGAAGGAGGCTGTACCGTGGGTGATCGACTGAAGGGCCGTGTGGCTATCGTGACGGGCGCGGGCCGGGGCATCGGCCGGGGCGAGGCGTTGTGCCTTGCGGGCGAAGGGGCAGCCGTAATCATCAACGACTACGGAGGCAGCGCCGCAGGCGAAGGCGGCGACAAGGGACCGGCCGACGCCGTCGTCGACGAGATCAAGGCCGCGGGCGGACAGGCCGCCGCTAACTACGGCAACGTCGCCAGCTTCACCGACGCCGAGGCCGTGC
>JBBITS010000155.1:0-300 GCA_037440665.1 Chloroflexota bacterium | reverse complement strand
GAGGGCGGCGAGTCGCTCATCCAGACAGCGCTCGATTCGTTCGGACGCCTAGACATCTTGATCAACGTTGCGGGCATCCTCCGCGACCGCATGGTCTTCAACATGTCGGAGGAGGAGTGGGACGCCGTCATCGCCGTGCACTTGAAGGGCCACTTCAACCTGACGAAGCACGCGGGCCTGGTCTTCCGGCAGCAGCGCTCCGGCGCCATCGTCAACACGTCGTCGGAGTCGGGCCTGGGGAACATGGGCCAGGCGAACTACTCGGCGGCGAAGGGCGCGCTCGTGGCGCTCACCAAGTCG
>JBBITS010000154.1:3522-6016 GCA_037440665.1 Chloroflexota bacterium | reverse complement strand
TGGAGGTGTAACCTATGTCCTCGTACACCTGTTACCCATCTCTCTGGTCTACACAATGCGGAGAGGGGATGGCGGCAGCCAGGGGTGAGGTCGAACACCGCCGGTGGGTTTCGCCAGACCCTCTCGCCGGAGGCGAGTCTGCGACGTCCCCACCTGCGGCGGATCCTCAGAGTGACAATGGACGCTACTCGCCGCCCGCGCCCGTCGCCACGGTGACCACGAGGTCGATACGCGTGTAGCCTTCGCGCTGGACGTCCGGTCCTGCCTGCACCGAACCGCCGATCTCTTCGTTCCCGCTGTCGAACAGCAGCACCGTGCCGCCGTCGGGCGTGTCGCTCTCGTCGGCGTTCCAGCCGAGGTCGCTGAACACGTCGCGGTAGAAGCTGAACACCTCGCCGGCGTCGTCCGAGGTCAGCATCGAGGCGTAGTACTGCGTGCCGCCGGGTTCTTTGAAGAACGCCGTGTCGGTGATGACGGCGTCGTCGTAGGGCGGCACGTCCTCGGGGAAGCCGGGCGGCAGCTCCTGCCCCTGCGCGAGCGCCGGCTGTCCGCCGTCCCCGTCCGACGGCGCCTGCAGGAACGCGAGGATGGCCGTCGTCTCGCCGTCGTTGGAGCGGCGGATGTTCAGGCCGCCCTGGAGGTCCGGGTCCTCGATGCTGGAGAACTGGAGCGACGACAGGCCCGCGGAGAACGAGCCGCCCTCCACCTGCCACGGGTCGGTGTCCAGCGCTTCGCGGAAGTGCTCCAGGACCTGGGTCACGCCGTCGGACGTGCGGCTGACGACCAGGAAGGTGTCGGCGTCGGGCCCGGGAATGCGGTACGACACCACGAGGCCGGCCCGGGGGTACTGGGGCACCGCCTCGGGCAGGCCCTCGGGCAGCGCGCCGACGTATTCGTCGAAGGGCGCGCCGGTGTCGCCGGTGAGGGCGAGGACGATGGCGAGGAAGGCCGCCGTCTGACGGTCGGCGTCGCGGCCGCCGTCCGCGCCCGGCCCGAAGAGCCACATGAGGACGAACACCAGCGCCCCGACGGCCGCCGCGGGCAGGAAGACGATGGCGACGGCCAGCAGACGGTCGCCGCGGCCCCGGCGCTCGGGGAAGCCGTACTCGAAGGTGCGGACAGGTCCTTCCGGGGAGGGAGCGAGGTCTTCTTGCGTGGGCGAGTCTTCGGCGGGCGGTAGGGAATCGGGCAAAGGACCCCCGATGGTGGCGGTGAGGGTGGATGGGGTGGACGGAGGGATTCGAACCCTCGATCTCCTGGGCCACAACCAGGCGCATTAACCGCTATGCAACGCCCACCACAGGACCGAAAAAATGTGCCCTGCGCTGGCCGAGGGCACGTCGTTCAGTGACGCATGCGCGAGTCCGGTCAATGCTCACGATAGCGCACGCCCGGATGGGGGGTCAAGGCGAGGTGCGGGTACAAGGCGCTAGGTGGCACCGTCGACGGGTCGGCCGGCGAATGGAAGCCTACGTTTCCAGCGTGGCGGAACCGCGATCGACCTCACAGCCCCGCCAAAGGCGGGCCCTTCATTGGGTGGGAGCGGTGGGAAGGCGTGGTCCCACGATCTGCGAAGCGCTCCGCGAATGAAGGCCACGCTTTCCGCCCGAGGCGGATCTTCGACAGCGTGGCGGTTCGGAATCGGGCCACCACCGACGGCCACCTTGAAAGGCGGCCTTCCGAAATGCGACATGAAGGCCACGCTTCTAGCGTGGCGGAATAGCGTAACCGCACCACGGACGGCCACGTTGAAACGCGGCCTTCATTGGGATCCCAACAACCGCGCCACCAGCGCGTCGATGCGCTGAGCGACGCCGTCGTCGCGCAGGGCCTCGCGGATGAGGCGGCGGGCGCGCACGAAGTGGACGCCCTCGGGCAGGCCGACCTTCGCGGCGACGGCCTCGGCCTGACGCGCCGCCTCGGCCAGGTCGCGGTGCAGCGGCGCCGACGCGTCGAACTGCGGGATGGGCAGCTCGAACATCAGCTTGTCGAAATCACGCGCTCCCCACTGTCCGCGACTCTGCAGGTGCGCTACACGCTGCCGCGCCGTTTCGCTGTTGAGCACGCCAATGAGATAGCGCGCCTCCTCCGGTGAACCAGCAGCCGCCCAATACAGCTTGTGGTCGATCACTCCAGCGGTGTCGGTGAGAACTGCGGCCGCCGGGAGCGTGCCTGCCTTCGAGTACAGCACGCGGATAGCCGGTGCCGGGAACTGCGCGCTGAGCTTCCCGTAGTAGTCGAGCTGCTCGACGAAGCTGAGACCGCTGCGGCCGTACTCGCGCCACAACCGCTCCGCCGCCTCCATCCACCCGGCGAGGTGGCGGTAGCCGGCCCGCTGCGCCTCGGCTGCGTCCATCAGCCGCCGCTCGCCATCGTCCCACGGGACGACGGCGAGCACAGGTTCCAGCAATCGGTACGGCGCCACCGACTCGCCCAGGTACAGCGGGCACAAGAACTCAGCCTCGACGTTGTGGCGCAGCGGGGCCAGCGTCTT
>JBBITS010000154.1:287-3504 GCA_037440665.1 Chloroflexota bacterium | reverse complement strand
TCCACGGCTCCTTCTCCTGCGTGGTCCGGCGGCTCTCCACCAGGGGCGCCGCCGGGTTCGCCCCCAGACGGCCAGACCCGACGGGCACGACCGTGCACAGCATCCGGGGCACCATCGTCGCGCCCTGCCGGAAGGCCGCCCGGTATTCGGAGCCGCCTTTGACCGCGGCGACCTGCGGCCACGGCGTTTCGCGCCACTCCAGGGCCGCGCTTGCCTCTTGCGGCGTAGCGTCCCGCCGGGGCAACTTGCCGGTGGCGGCCAACGCGCGGGCGGGCAGGGCGCCGGTGTCGCTCCGGACGGCGAACAACACGCACGAGGGCACCGGGAACAGAGGCTGCACGCTCTCGTCGAACGCCCAAGCGCCGGTGAAGAGCGCCGTGGCTACGGCTTTGCCCTTTGGGCCGAACCGCCCGGTCCGGAACCCCTCGAACTGCTTCCGGTTGAGCGCGGCGTAGGGCATGACGAAAGCGATGACCCCTTCGTGCCTCAGGTACAGCTCGACGCAACGCGCGAAGAAGTAGGCCGAGAGGTCCTGATGCGTCGCTACCTTGCCGCCCGCCCAGATGCCCCGGAGCTGGCACTCCTCGCGGAACGCCTTCTGCGTGGCCGGCGACATGTAGCGGTACGACAGCCACGGCGGGTTGCCGATGACGACGTCGGCTCGTTGCTCCTCGGACGACAGCCACACGGGGCGGCTGAGGTTCCGGGCGACGTAGCCCCACACGTGGTTGCGATTCTCGCGCTTGAGGGCCCGCAGCTGCTGGTAGGTGTGGGCGAGCAGAGCTTCGGAGTGCTCGTCGGCGGGATGTTCGCGGGCCAGCCAGCTCAGGAACGCCTCGGACGGCGCGTCGCGCTCGCTGAGGTCGAGCATCGCCTGGATGACGGCGTCGAACAGCGCCGGTTCGCGCGCAACCGTACCGGGGAACTCCAGCAGCGGACCGTCGGGAACCTCGATGAGCACGTCGCGTTCGGCGAGGAAGCCGCGCGTGTTCCACTGCAACGAATCGCCGAGGTACACGGGGACGCTGATCACGGGCCGGCCGGGCGCTCGCAGGCGGTCGCCCAGCGCCAGCAGGTAGGTCACGCGGGCGATCAGCACCGCTACCGGGTGGATGTCGATGCCCAGCACCTGGCGGCAGCAGCGGCTCAGCGCCTCGCCCGCGGGTGTGCCCGCGGCGTCGGCGGCCGCGAGGAAGCGCCGCGCGGCGTGGAACAGGAACGTCCCCGATCCGCACGCGGGGTCCAGCACGCGCTGCTCCAGCGGGCGGTCGATGGCGGCCTCGCAGACGCGGCTGGCGAGCCAGTCGGGCGTGTAGTACTCGCCGAGGTCGTGGCGCTGGCGCGGGTCGATCAGCGACTCGTACAGCCCCTTGAGGACGTCGGTCTGCACGTCGGCGAGGCGGAAGCGGGCCACCTGGCGGGCGATGCGCCCGATGAGGTCGGCGCTGCCTTCGGCCGCCAGCACCCAGTCGAAGAAGTCGGACTCGACGGTGCCCTCGACACCGGCGTCGCGGAAGGGCCTGCCGGCGAGGAGGTCGGCGGCGGCGGGCAGTTCGGCGCCGATGACGCGAGTGGCCATCGTCTTGGCGACGATGGTCAGGTAGGTGTGCTGGAAGAACAGCTCGTCGTCGTCGATGGGCGAGCCGTAGACGCGCTCCAGAAGCTCGGCCCAGAGCTGGCGCTTCAGGCGGACCTCCGGGTGATCCTTCACCTGCTCCCAGGCGTCGGCGAGCCGGGCGCGCGCCGTGCCGTAGGCGACGCTGTCCCTGCCGAGTTCGGTGCGCACGGTGTCGGGATCGGGGGCCAGCTCCGGCTGCACGGAGACGACGGAGTCGAGCCAGGCGAGAAGCGACCGCGGACTATCCTTCGCGGGCGTGAAGGGTGTCAGCGGCGTGAGCCTGCCGTGGCGCATTTCGTACGGGGCGAAGGTCGCGCCGTCGGTGGCGATGCCGATGAAGCGGCTGTTGGTGGCGCGCTCTCGGTCGGGGAGATAGCGCGACAGCTCTTGTTCGGCGTCTGCGCGCTCACGCCGGAGGTCGCGTTTGAACTCGAAGACGGTGTTGCCGAGAAGGGCGTCGAGGCGTCCGCGCACTTCGGGCAGGGGGCGTTCGAAGTCTACCTCTGTGCTGCTGGCGCCCAAGCCCTCGACGAGGAGGTTGTAGATTAGCGCCCGGACCTTCTCGTGGCCGGGGCGGGCGGCCAGCTCGCTCACGATGTCGCGAAGGCGCTCGTTGGAGATACTCATACGACCGTGCAGATGATAGCAGAACGCGGGGCGGGAGAAGGCGGTTCGAAAAGCCAGATAAGGGCCACGCTTTCCGCCCGAGGCGGATCTTCGACAGCGTGGCAGTTCGGAACCGGGCCAACACCGCCGGCCACGTTGAAACGTGGCCTTCATTGGCACGGAGCGCCATCAACGTCTCGGTATGGGCTCGGCGCCGGGGAGCCACTCGACCCAGGCGCGCGGCGCGCCGCCGTCGATCTCCAGAAAGCCGATGGTCCCTTTGCGCGTGTTGTAGTTGCGCGGGAACGTCGGCGAGCCCGGGTTCACCAGTAGCACGCCCTTCAGCTCACTGACGTCCTCGACGTGGCTGTCGCCGTACACGATGACGTCGACGCGCCCGCCGAAGTGGTGGTCCATCAGGCGCTCCAACGTCCGGTGGGGCGGCCATTCGGGCAGGGGCAGGTCGTGGACCAGGCCGACGCGCAGGCCCGCGAAGTCGAGGACGTGGGCGCGCTTCAGGCGGGGGTCCTCGGGCACGACGGGACGCCCGGCGCCGCCGTCGTCGCCGTTGCCGCGCGCGGCGAACACGGGCACGCCGCAGCGCTGCTCCAGCCAGTCGAGGACCTCCAGCGTATGCAGGTCGCCCGCGTGGAGGATGGCGTCGACGTCGCGGAAGGCGGCGTAGACCTCTGGCCAGAGGTCGGCGCGGGCCTCCGGTATGTGGGTGTCGGAGATGAGGCCGAGGCGCATGGCGGCAGGATAGCATCCCTCGCGGTTCTGGGTTCTGGGTTCTCGGTTCCCCGTCCGTTACCGCCGCGCGGGCCGTTCCGATAGAATTGGAAGCGCGCGGAGCGCTCCCCCGCGAGGACCCACAGGAGACGCAGCGATGGCTAAAGACACCGCAGCTTCGAAGAACGGCGACGGCGCCGCCACAGGCACCTGGACGGTCAAGAAGGGCCTGGCGCAGATGCTCAAGGGCGGCGTCATCATGGA
>JBBITS010000154.1:0-238 GCA_037440665.1 Chloroflexota bacterium | reverse complement strand
AGAGGCGGGGGCGTGCGCGGTCATGGCGCTGGAGCGCGTGCCCGCCGACATCCGCGCCGCGGGCGGCGTCGCCCGCATGTCCGACCCTGAGGTCATCGTCCGCATCATGGAGGCGGTGACCATACCGGTGATGGCCAAGTGCCGCATCGGCCACTTCGTCGAGGCGCAGGTCCTCGAAGCGCTGGGCGTCGACTATATCGACGAGTCCGAAGTGCTGACGCCGGCCGACGAGGCGCAC
>JBBITS010000153.1:0-6047 GCA_037440665.1 Chloroflexota bacterium | reverse complement strand
TCAGGGCGTCCATCATGGCGTCGGTGCTTTCGGTCAGGGCGTCGAAGTAGCGGTCGAACCGGCTGGGTGGCTTCTTCGCTGGCATGGGCTTCTCCCTCCTGTGAGCTTGCGTTCTCCTGCCGTTAGCTGCAATATACAGATAGCTGCAACACCTGTCAAGGGGCCGCCGGCGGTTGACAACTCAGCCCCGCGCGACCACACTGGGCGCACCATCCGGAGTTCTATGTTATGACGACAGGCAAGAGGGCGGGTAGAACGAAACGCGCCGAGGCCAAAGAGCCCCGGCTTCACGGCGATCTCCTCTCCACGACGCTTCTGGCGTTCTTGAGGAGGTGGAACGCCTATGGCTATCAGCTCGTCCAGAAGATGGCCGCGGCGGGGTTGCCCGCGTTCGACGATGGCACGGTGTACCGCACGCTGCGGCAGCTCGAGCGTGCCGGTCTGGTGTCCTCGTTCTGGGACACGTCGGAGTCGGGGCCTGCCCGGCGGATGTACTCGTTGACCGCCGCCGGCGAAGCGTTCCTCGGCGGCTGGATCGAGGTTCTGGGGCGCTACCAGCGCGTGCTCCAGAACGCTCTCGCCGGCGCCGAGGCGCCCGAACGCGAGGAGCGGCCACGGCGAAGGTCAGCGAGGAAGTGACCCAATCACGGCGGGAGGTGCAGCATGGCTGAACAGGAAACGCAGTCCCCTCCGAACCCGTTCGACGCCTGGCGCGACTGGCTGGGCCAGTCGGAACGCCAGTTCAACGAGTTCTTCAAGGATCTCATGGGCACGGAGAACTTCTCCCGGACTGTCGGCTTCATGCTCGAGAGCTACGTGACCATGCAGAAGGTCATGGCCGAGCAGGCGGAGCGCTACTTCTCGACGTTCAATCTGCCGAGCAGGCGCGACGTGCTGGCTCTCGGCGAGCGTCTGGCCGCCGTGGAGACCCAGCTCGAAGCGATCAAGAGCCTGGTGGAATCGCAGCGTGGCGCAGGGGCCTTTTCGGGAAACGGCGCGGGGGGCCGCGCCCGGCCGCGGCGGACGCGCAAGCCGCCGGCCGCGGTCTGAGGACGGGCGCAGCGCGTTCGCGATTCTGAGGCGCAGTGATGAACGTGAGTTCGCAGGTCCGGGGCGTCGGCAGGGTGTTCGAGGAGGAACTCGAACACACCCTGCAGCGCGTCCGACGGGGGGCCGACATTCTCCTCAGCGGCGACGAGCCGGTCGTCGGCGCCACGCCGAAGGACGTCATCCACTCCCGGGGCACCCTCAGGCTCTACCGCTTCCGCCCGGCGACCGATGAGGTCTACCGCGTGCCGGTCATCTTCGTCATGTCGCTGATCAGCCGGACGTACATCGTCGACCTGACGCCGGGGCAGAGTCTCGTGGAGTTCCTGCTGAACCAGGGGTTCGACGTCTACCAGATCGACTGGGGCGAGCCGCGGCCGGGCGACGAGCGGCTCCGCCTCGAAGACTACGTGCTGGACTTCATCCCCGATTGCCTGGAGAAGGTGCGGCAGGAGACGGGAGAGCAGGACGCGTCCCTGGTGGGCTACTGCATGGGCGGCCAGTTCTCGGTCATGTACGCGGGCCTGTTTCCGGAGGCGCCTATCGCCAACATCGTCTGCATCGCGACGCCGGCGAACATGGCGGGCATGGGCCTCTTCCGGCAGTGGATGGACCCGCGCTGGTTCGACGTCGACCGGGTGGTGGACGCGTTCGGCAACGTGCCGCCGGACTTCATCTTCCGGTCGTTCGAGATGCTGCGGCCGCTGGACCGCTGGGTCGGGTACGTGCGGCTCTGGGACAACCTGTGGGACGAGGCCTACGTGCAGAACTACCGCGTGCTGAACAAGTGGGTGCACGAGCAGATTCCGTTTCCAGGTGAGACGTTCCGCCAGATGACCCGCGACCTGATGTGGGCCAACAAGCTCATGACCGGCGAGCTGGAGCTGGCCAGCCGGCGCGTGGAGCCGCAGAAGATCCGCGCGCCGTTCCTGCACGTCATGGCGGAACACGACCACATCGCGCCCATCGACGCCACCAGGCCGCTCAGCTCGCTCATCGGCAGCGACGACAAGAACGACATTGTGCTGAAGGGCGGGCACGTGAGCCTCATCGCTGGTCCGCGCGCCGTCCTCCGTCTCTGGCCCGCCCTCAGCCAGTGGCTGGCCGTCCGGTCCGTGTAGTTCGGTCGTTCGTCTGTCCAGACGGCCCGTGACAGCGCGCGCCCAGGCGCTACGATGGTGTCATTGAGAGCGATTCGCGAAAGCGAGGCGCCGCGATGAGGCACAAGGTTGCCCTTGTACTGGCTGCCCTCACCGGGCTGGCGATGGTCGCGACGCTGGTGACCATGACCAGCCGACCTGACCTGAGCGCCAGGTCTGCGGCGCGCCGCAGTCCGCTGCGCCCGGGCGATCTCCTCCGCGAGGTCAACCTGGCCGACTTCCTCCGCATGGTGCTGAACGAGTTCGGACTCATCGCGGCGTCGGTGCGCGTGGCGATGGATTCGGCGAGCCTCGCCGCGATTGCGCTCGCCTTCGCGCTGGCGCTGCTGCGCCTCGCGCTGCTGGCTCTGGTGGTCGTGGTATTCGGCGCTGGCATCGCCCTTGTGATGGCGAGCCGCAGCATTCTCGATCTTATCCGTCGCCAGACCTAAGGCGCGCTGTCCGCCCCTCCTACTCACCGCTGCAATCGAGTCCGGCGAGAGCAGCGGTCGGCGGCGCTCATTCGCCGGATGGTTTGCCCCTGGGTGTCTCGGGAGCGGTGATGCGCGTGATTATGTCCTCCGCCGTCGCCCGTATGACCTCGTGCTTCTCGTAGACCTCGGCTACGTTCTCTTCCGGCCCGATCACGACGGTCAGCGTGGGCGCGACGTCGACGAGGGAAGCTCTGATGGCGTACCCCATCGGGCTGTCTTCTACGACGATGGTGTCGAGGTCGAGGTCGCGCAGAGTCTCCGCGGAGGTGTCGTCGATGGGCAGGGCGGTCACGTCCAGGCGCTCGTCCTCCCTCAGGAGGCGGGCGATGGCCTCTCCAAACAGGCGGTGGTGGAATAGGACGGCTACGTGGTGACGGCGCATGAGGTGAGCCCTCCCTCATCGCGAACGGTGGTGGACAACGGCAAAGCCGCTCCGCAAGCTCATGCTACGGAGACCGCCAGTCAGCAGGCATCGTCCTGGCGATAGATTCGTTCCGTGGCCTTCGGTTGCGCTGGATAGGGCCGCAGACGATGAAACACCGGACCAGGGAATCAGGGCCGGTGTATCCAAAGATACAGTCGCGGGCGGCTACGGCCGTGGCGGGGGCGATGCCAGGCCTTCGCGGAGAGCGTAGGCGGCGGCCTGCACCCGGTTCTGCAGATGCAGCTTTTCGAGGATGTTGTGCAGGTGGTTCTTCACCGTACCCTCGACGACGTACAGCCGCGCCGCGATCTCGGCGTTACTCATGCCCTCGGCGACATACTGGAGGATCTCGCGCTCGCGCGCGGTGAGTTCGCTGCCAGCGGTCCTCACTTCGTTCTGGCGCGGCCGCTTGCGGAACTCGCCGAGGAGCTTGGCGGCGACGCCAGGCGACAGGGGAGCCTCGTTGGCCATCACGCCGCGCAGCATCGCGGTGAGTTCCTCGGGCCGCAGGTCTTTCAGCAGGTAGCCCTCGGCGCCTGCCTTGATGGCCTCGAACAGGTCGTCGTCCTCGTCGGAGATCGTGAGCATCACGACCTTGACCTGCGGCCACTCGGCCTTGATGGCGCGAGCCGCCGCGATGCCATCCATGCCGGGCATATGCACGTCCATGACCACGATGTCGGGGCTGAAGGCGCGCGTCTTGTCGATGGCTTCCTGTCCGTCGGAAGCCTCGGCTACGATCTCCATGCCGCTCTCGCTGCTCAGGAGGGCGCGCAGGCCCTTGCGAAACAGGATCTGATCATCAACCAGAAGAAGCCGGATGTTGGACATAGGGCGCCCCCTGTTGCACCGGGAACATCACCACGACCCGCGTGCCCTGTCCCGGAGCTGAATCGATGCTGAACTGGCCGCCGGCCCGCTCGACGCGCTCACGCATGGATCTCAGGCCGAAGCTGCGTCCCTCTTGCCGGTCCAGGCGTGCGGCGTCGAACCCGCGGCCGTTGTCCTCTGCGAGGATGCGGAGAAGACCGCCCTCGCTGTTCTCAAGCCGCACGGTGACCCGCGTTGCCTGCGCGTGCTTCCTGACGTTTGTAAGCGCCTCCTGGATTACGCGCACGAGCTGCACCTCGGCCTCAGGCGCGAGTGCAGTCTCGACGCCATCGGGCACAATCAGCTCGCAGGTGATGCCCGACTGGCGGCGGAACTTCTGCAGGTACTGGCTGATGCTGCCCACGATGCCCTCGCCCGGGGCGACCGTCTCGCGCAGGCCGAGGATCGCCTCCCGCACGTCGACATAGGCCTCGTGGGCGAGGTCTTCCATCTCTTGCAGTTCGCCCTCTGCATGGTCGATCTCACCGGAGGCCAGCCGCCGCCGGGTGGCTGACGCTTTCAGGTGAAGATACCCGAGGACCTGGGCGATGGTGTCGTGCATCTCGCGGGCGAGATGGTCCCGCTCCTCAAGCACCGCCACCTGACGTTCCTGCTCAAGCAACCGCGAGTTGTGGATGGCGATGGCGGCCATGTCGGCCAGTCCGGCGAGAAGCGCCCGCTCGTCGTCGTTGAAGGTCCGCTCCGTCTTCGTCGCCACGCACAACTCGCCGACGACGCGGTTGCTGACGATGAGGGGCAGGCGCAGCACCGACGGGCGGTCGGGCGTTCCGGTGAGGGCACGTGCCGGCACAGCTTCAGCGCTGGCCCCGCGCTCGCCCCAGCCGTTGTCTTCGGAGATCGGCGAGACCATCTCCCCGAAGATAGTGGCGTCGCCCGACGTTTCGGCAAGCCAGAGCGAGCTGTCGGCCTCGCTGACCATGCGCAGGGCGGCCCCTCGCGCATCGACGAGATCGCGGGCGTAAGCAGTCACAAGGTGGAGGACGCGCGACACATCCTGAGACGACGTGATCTCCAGGCTCACCTGATACAGCGCGCGCGCCCGTCGCTCTCGCCGCTGGACATCGTCGAACAGGCGGCAGCGCTCCAGGGCGGCCGCTGCGTGGTTGCCCACGGCCTGCATCAGGCGGTCGATGGCAGGGAGCGACGCCGTGGCGCTCGGTCCGAGCAAGGCATGGAGGAGCGTGGACGCGCTCCGGTCTCCGATCCACGCGGTAACCAGCGTGGCCGGCTCGCCTCCGGCTAGCGCCATGTGGCGCGCCTCACCTGGTCGCGCTTGCGCCCCGCTCTGGAGCAGCCGCTCGAGTTCAGGCGCGAGATCGCCCACCGTCCGCACCACGCTGTGGCGCGAGCCTGGATCGAGGGTTGACATGCCTGCTGCCCTGGCATTGAGGAGGTCGCGGGTGGTGTCCAGGGTGAGGGCGATGACGGCATCGCGGTTGACCAGCTCGCTGAGGCGGCTGCCGAGCGCGTTTAGCGCCTCCAACTCGCGGGTGCGGGCCTCGGTGGCGCGCTGGCTGTGCTCGAGCCAGCCGAAGATGACGCTGGCGAAGAGGAAGACGCCCAGAGCAAGTGCGACCAGGTACAGCGCATGCACCTGCCAGGGATTCCACGCCTCGACAAGGAACCACTCAGTCCCGACCTGCAGGAAGGCGACAAAGGCGAGTGGCAGGGCGATTGTCAACCACTTCAGGCGCCTCAGACTCATGGTGCCTGTGCCCCCTGCCCCTGCCAGTGGCACAGGGCAGTCCTGGACTATCTGATACCCACATTTAACCGCCTCCAGGGGAGCAGACAATCAGGCACCCCTACCATATGGCTCCGCCGAATGGACCCATTTCGTCAGTCACCCGTGACGCAGAATACGGATCGTTCCCCATTGGGCCCGTACCCACTGTCATCTGTCGCCTCGCGCCCTCCATGTTCACAACGTCGTGGCCTGCGCTGCTAGGCCGAAGCGCTTGCAGCGACCCCGGTGGTGGACTCGCAGCAGTGGTGGAAGGTGGGTCGTGAGCACGCGAGAAACAGCGGGTCTATCTAGTATCAGAAAGCGGC
>JBBITS010000152.1:4299-6128 GCA_037440665.1 Chloroflexota bacterium | reverse complement strand
ACATCTTCCCGACGATCTCCTGATCGCGAGGCCCGCGGTACTCCAGGAACGCGAGCGTCTCGGGCGAAAGAAGCTCAATCTCGCTTCGGGTGACGCGAACGGTCCATGGCGTCGCACCCGCCGGCTCCAGCTCGTCCAGCTCGTGGCGCATGAACGCGGCGTCGAAGGCTTCCGTCGCCGGTTGGCCTTTTCGGAAGACAAGGCTGACGAACTTGTAGCTCGAATGAATCGGGAAGATCTTGAGCCGGTTCTCGAATCCGTAGAACCGTTCGACCGACGCCTCGTTGAGGAGGAAACGCCGTATCCCAACGCACCCGTCGCCGTTGTAGAGCACCGAGGGCACGAGGAACCCGACTCGGCCGCCGTCGGCCACGAGCGCAGCCGCGCGATCGACGAAGTACTTGGACACGTCCTCGTGCGCGGCCTGGGACCTGGCTTCGGACAACGGGAAGTCGCCGCCATGGCGCAGAACGCGCGCGGCCGCAATCGTATGGTCACGGTAGATCTCGAATCCCTCCGCGAGCTGCGGGTTGGCGGCCTCCAACTCCTCGATTCGCCGGGCCAGCTCCTTGCCCCGATACGCCCGGACGAGCACGTCCTTGCGGCCGTAGAAGTCGAGCTTCGAGGGCAGGACCTTGTCCCAGGGCGGGTTGCCAAGGACCGCATCGAACCCCGTCCGCTCGGCCTCGACGAGCACCTCCGGAAACTCCAGCTCCCAGTGGAAGAAGCGCTCGGTTTGGTTGAGCCGCAGATACTCGGCCCACCAGGGGCGGCCCTCGGCGTAGCGCGCCAGGCCGCCTTCCGAGTCCACCAACGAGCAGATCACGGCCCACTCGGCCCAGATCTCCGGAATGAATGCCGACGCGACACGGAGGGAGAACGCGAGCCTGGCGCCGTCCACCAGGCGCTCGGCGATTTGTCGCTGGCGCTCCTTGAACTCCTGCTCTCGTACTCCCTCCGGCTCGATTCCCTCTCGGGCCAGGGCATCACGATCGGCCTCGTCTATCAGCCTCCGGATCCGCGCGGCTTCGGCGACGACGCCGCGTACGTGTTGTTCGAACAAGCCGACCTGTCTGGCATCGTCCGAGGCCAGGGTGGGGAGGGGCGGGCGGTCCAGGCGGGCGATCCACGTGCCCAGCAGTGAGTTGCCGGGCCTGACATGATGGCGGAAGTAGGTGAGCGGCCGGTCGCCCGCGAGCGACTCGATCCACAACGCGACCCTGGCCAGCTCAACGGCGGTCGGGTTTCGATCGACGCCGAACAGACATCGCTCGGCGATGCGGCGTTTGCACCAGGCCCGGGCTTCCGAGTTGGCCGCCCGCGCCTCCTCGTCCGGCGCCTTCCAGTCCTGGTCCCAACCGAGTCCGGTCGTGCTGCGAAAGGAAGGCGGCCCCTGGTGTCCGAACTCCTCGACATAGGCGCGGTGGAGCGCCTGGCCGAGGAAGCGCATCGCCTCGACGAGGAAATGCCCGCTGCCACAGGCCGGGTCGAGGATGCGCAGGCGCTCGATGTCCGCGGCGCGTTTCCCCTGGACGATGGGACCGACAGCGTGTTGGATGATGTCGCGGACCAGCAATCGCGGCGTGTAGAAGGAGCTGCTACCTTTGCGCGCCGAGCCGAGGACGAAGTGGAAGCGGCCCGGTTCGAGTCGCCGCACAAGTCGAGCGGTCGCTCCCTTCTGCACACCTGTGCGCTCGCCCGTCGACTCCTCGCTCTCCTCCGCTTCGCCGCCGCTGTCTTCTTCTTGCTCCTCCTCACCCACTTCGTCTGTGGACTCCTCCTCCGGTTCGTCGGCCTCGTATTCCGGGTGCAGCGCCTCGGCTTCCGTG
>JBBITS010000152.1:1850-4280 GCA_037440665.1 Chloroflexota bacterium | reverse complement strand
CGCCCTTCAGGGCGAGGGATCTCTCCTCGCACAGACGGACGAGGTCCTGCGCCGACAAGGCGAATGTCCTTCCCTGAACCCTGACCTCGATTGTGGTGTCACGCGCGACGCGCGGTTCGAACTCGAGGAGCCCTTCGTAGACGGAGCCCAGGCTCTCGATATCGAGCTCCCGGAAGGACACCCGCTCGCGCCCGACGCCTCGACGTGGCGCCGTGGTGGCCAGATCGAGTACCACGCGTGCGACGATGCTGTCGGGCAGTGAGACGGAATCGAGCAGCCGGCCTTCCGGGGTCTCCGCGCTGAAGAAGTCGCCGCCGCGCGGTGGGATGTGCTCCCACTGAGCGATCGGCGGAAGGCCCTTGTCGTAGATCCGGAAGAGCACCCGCAAGCGAGACCAGAGCGTCGAGCGGTTCTCGGGCCAGTCCCGGTCGGGCTCTCTCAGCAACTGCTCGACGAGCCCGTGCAGCGAGTAGGCCTCGCGGTACGGCCGGTGATCGTCGAGCCGCGGATCGCGCGACTCGGCGTACAGGATGAAGAGGGTGCGATAGAGGGCCAGCAGGGCCGCATCCCGGAAGCGACGCACGTCCTCCTCGGGCAAGTCCAGCGGGCTCGGGACACGCCCTCGGGCAACCGCATGGTCGATCAGGGCGCCGACCAGCGACTCGGCGGCGATGAAGACGGCGCGCTTGAGGTCATCTGAGACCTTCTCGGCATGCTTCCGGCTCTCCCGTTCGATCTGGTCGATGGGCGATTCGCCGTCTGGGCCGCGGCGGAAGGCCTTCGACGAGCACAACAGCAGGAACGCGGCGAAGGACTCCGGGTCGTCGTCTTCATCCAGGCCGGCGAGATCCACCTCAAGGAACGCCGCGCGCGGTCCCTCGCCCGCGACGCGAATCAGGCGGAGCCGATCGCCGGAGGCAAGCAGGCCGTAGCGCAGGCCATGACGGGCCAGGGCGTTCTCGACCTGGCGCCGTGGCTTCGCCTGGGCGTCGAGGTCCTCGTCCCAGGCGGCGCAGTAGGCGACCGTCAACGGAGACAGCCCGCCGGCCTCGTCCTCGGCGGCCGCGAAGAGTGGGTGGATTCGATCTTCGCCAGCGCCGAGGTGAAACGCGAGCACGTCGCGGAACAGCGGACGCAGATAGCGCTCCCGGCAGGCATCCGGGCCATGTGCATGACCCTCCGCGCGCTCCCGGATCCGCCTGAACCGCTCGTAGCGGGACTGACTGTCGCGATCCGACAGCCGCCTCCGGCGACCGCGGCCATCGCCATGCCCGAACACGGTGCCCAGGTAGTAGTCGGAGAAGAAGCCGCGGACGTTGTAGAGGTGCTTGAACGTCATGTCGCGCGCACCACGGGCACCAGCAACAACGCACCCATCGGGCGAGGCGGAGCCGGGTCGTGCAGCGACTCGAATTCCTCGAGCTCCTGGCGTCGTCTCTCGGCTTCGGCACGAACTGCCGCCCTGCGCGTGTCGAATGTCCTCGGCCCGGCGCGTTCGTCGCCGAACAGGGTGCCCTGATCGCCGGTGCCGCCAAGGCCACGGCTTCGCCGCTCGTCTTCGGCTATCTCTTCGAGGCGATCAGCAGTGTCCGCTTCCAGATCTCGTCGCATCACGTCGGCCTGTGCACGCCGACGCTCACGGACGCGGTGGATGCGCTCCACGTGTCGGCGTGCCGCTTCGCGCGTGGCGGCGCCGAACAGCTCGTCGAAACGCTCCCCAAAAGTCGAGGTGGCCTCCGAGAGCCGAACATCCTCTCCTTCATGGGAACGCCACAACAGCGCGTCATTGTCCTCATCCGACCCGAGAGGCCGACCTTCGAGATCGAGCCTGATCGGCAGGACGAATTCCTCGACAGGCCCGGAATCGGATTCGACGCGCCCAAGGAATGTGAACAGCGCCGAAGGACCCTCTCCGGCGGGTGCCGCGCAGACAGCGAGTCTGCGCGGCGGGAGCGCCCGATCAGCGGGATACACCTGCAGCAGGCGGCGTCGTGCGTCCGCAGCGATCGCCTGCACCAGAGGGTGAATCGGCGTGATGAACTCAACCTCCTCCGGCTTGAACCGGATGGCAACCGAGCGGCGGAACGTCGCCGTCGGGTAGACGACCATGACGCCAGGTCCGCGGTACTCAAAGGGCGTCTCGATCCTGAACAGGCCGTCCTGCTGCAGTGGTTTGACACGATCACCGAGGGTCTCGAGCACCAGTTTCTCGAGCTCCAGGTGGTCGTCGAGAAGCGGCCTGGCCTGGTCGAGCAGAGACGACAACTCGTCTGACTGGAGGTCCAGGCCGGCCGTAATCAAGGGCTGCACCTGGCGGACGAACTCCTCGGTCCGATCGTCGAAGAGCTGTACCAATGAGGCCTTCTGTCGCCCGATTTCTGGTGAAGATGGATCGAGTCCCACCAGGCCGCGCTCGACTTCCCCATCGCC
>JBBITS010000152.1:1431-1840 GCA_037440665.1 Chloroflexota bacterium | reverse complement strand
TCCGGTGTCGAGACGCGGTCCTTCCGCATCCGTTCCATCTTCTCGACCAGCACGTTGAGCACGTCGTCTTCCGGGCTGGCGGGATAGTACAGGTACCGGATGATTGGGTCCCGTTCCTGACCGTACCGGTCAACGCGCCCGTTTCGCTGTTCGAGCCGGTTCGGATTCCACGGAAGCTCGACGTGAATCACCCTCCGGCACGTTCTCTGGAGGTTGAGACCTTCACTCGCGGCATCGGTCGCGACAAGCAGTCTGGTGTCGCGTCGTTCGAACGCCGACTGGCGCTTCCGTCGCTGTCTCGAGCTCAGGCCGCCGGTCAACGTGACGTAGGCTCCGCGAAGGCCAGGTTCCTCATCCAGCCGGGCGCAGATCGCCTCCAGCGTGTCGAAGCGCACGCCCTTGACCTTGC
>JBBITS010000152.1:0-1421 GCA_037440665.1 Chloroflexota bacterium | reverse complement strand
AGCGTGTCGAGGTACTCGGTAAAGACGATGGCCTTCTCGCCACGGTCCTCCTCGAACACCGAACGCAGCTCAGCCAGGAGCGCTTCGATCTTGGGATCGCCACCCGTCAGTCTCCCCAACTGCTGTTTGATCCGGTTGAGCGCCTTGATCTCGGCACGGCGCCGCTTCTCTTCTCTTGGAATCGCCGACCGGATCACGCGCATCGCGGTCCGATCTGCTGTCGCCTCGCGCAGCGGCAGATCGGCTGTCAGATCGCGCAGTTCCGATCGCTCCGGCGGGTCTTCCCGCTGCTTCTCATCACGTAGGGCTTCAAGGCGGTGCCTGATCGTTCTGGCAAGCGCCGCCCGGCTCGACAGGGCCCGTTTCTTGATGATCTGCATCGCAAAGGAGACCAGATCCTGCTCCTCCTCGCCTTCGGCCGCTTGCGCCGTCTTGGAGCAATATGAAGCCACCTCGCGAAGCAGCTGTCGGTCGGCACCGGTCAGGGCTTCGACCGGCAGGCCGCGCACCCAGCGCTCTCGGAAGACTGGCTCATCGCGCCCATCCGGCAGACGTCTGCGGATCTGTGCCTTCATCCGCCGTATGCGTCCTGCCTCCACGCGCCGAGCGACCTGGTCCGGAGTGCCGTGGAATGTGGCGGCGGTGGGGTCGATGAGGGCCAGGAGCGACCGGAACGAATGAACGTACCCGTTGTGGGGCGTGGCGGTCAGGAGGAGGAGGCCACGAGCCGCATCATGGAGTGCCCTGCCGAGTCGAGTGCGCTGCGTCGAGTACGGATTCTGCGGCGTGCCCGATTCGGCCAGCGCGTGGGCTTCGTCCACGATGATCAAGTCCCAGCGCCTCTTGAGTGCCCGGCCGCGGACGGTCTCCTTCTTCAGGAAGTCGATCGAGGTTAGGATCCGAGGGAGCGCATCCCACGGACTGATCCCGGCGGGGAGATCGGTCTGGACCCGGGCGAGACCCGCGGCATTCTCAATCACGCCGAACTGCAGGCCGAACTTCTCCCACAGTTCGTCCCGCCACTGCTCCAGGAGACCAGGAGGTGTCACGATGAGCACGCGCGAGGCGCGCCCCCTGGCCATCAACTCCATCAGGGCGAGCCCGGCTTCGATCGTCTTGCCCAGCCCGACGTCGTCGGCGATGAGCAGGCTGGGGCGAGGCTTTGATAGAACCCGAAGCGCCGGGGCGAGTTGGTAAGCCTCCAACGCCACGCGGCCGAAGCGGGCACCGGAGAGCAGACCGGCATCCCGGACGAGTGTGGTGCAAATCGCTCGATGGCTTCTCAGCCAGGCGTGCAGCGAATCGATCGAGTTCGTGTCGAAGCGGAGGTCCTCAGGCGGAAGTGGCGACGCCTCCTCAGGAGGCGTGACAACGGAGAGCGAGCGGGGAAGGTCACCGTCGAGTGCTGTGAGTTCGAGCAG
>JBBITS010000151.1:0-6201 GCA_037440665.1 Chloroflexota bacterium | reverse complement strand
TCACCGCGGAGACTACACCGTCTTGTTTTTACAGCAATCCTGGGACGCGACCGCGTGCGCGTCGAACTTAACACTCTCTTTACCCGCAGGCTACACTGGCTATGCGCGCTTTGTCCCATCATGGAAGGGCACGCACAACTGCTACTGGAGGAGTTCCACCTGTGAACCGCACGAGTTGGCTGCTGGCGCCCCTGATCATCCTCAGCATGGCCATCGGCGGGGCGCTCGTCATCGGCGCCGAACGCGTATTCGATGACGAAGATGCCCCCGCGTCTGGCACCGTGGCGGACGCGACCCCGGACGCGGATCCTCTGAACTCCCCTGCCGTCGCCGCCGACCTCTCGGCGCTGTACGAGCGTGTGCGGCCATCGGTCGTACTGATCTCCGGGCAGCGCCTGGGCCGGAACGGCGTCCCCTCCGGCACGGGCACGGGCACAGGCGTCGTCATCGACACCGACGGCCACATCATGACCAACGACCACGTTGTGCGCGGCTTCGACGAGGTCTTCGTCACCTTCGCTAACGGCGACGAACTGGAGGCCGAGGTCCTGGGCCGCGATCCCGGCAACGATCTTGCGGTCGTGCGCGTCAGCGAACCAAGCGGTCTGCTGGTACCGGCGGAGCTGGGCGACTCAGCGCAGGTCAAGGTGGGTCAGGCCGTTATCGCCATCGGCAACCCGTTCGGGCTGGAGGCCAGCCTCACCTCGGGCATCATCAGCGGTGCCGGCCGACTCCTACCGTCGAGCGCCAACGGACGCCCCATCCGCAACCTGCTGCAGACCGACGCGGCAGTGAACCCCGGCAACTCCGGCGGCCCGCTGATGACGCTCGACGGCAAGGTCATCGGCATCAACACCGCCGTCGAGAACCCGGCGGGCGGCAACTTCTTCGTCGGCGTCGGTTACGCCGTGCCCATCAACACCGCGAAGCAGTTCCTGCCCAAGCTCATCGCGGGCGAAGAGATCAGGCATCCGCGCCTTGGCATCGCGGGCGATACCGTCACCCCGCGCCTCGCGAAGGAGTTCGAACTCGAGGTCGAAAGCGGCGTCCTGGTGGCCAGCGTCGACCAGGGCAGCGCGGCCGACGAAGCCGGCCTGCGCGAGGGCGACGTGATCGTGGCCATGGACGGCCAGGATGTTGCCACCTTCGACGAGATGGCCGGCATCATCGACTCGCACGAAGTTGGCGATACCATCAAGATCAGGGTCGATCGCGACGGCGACGAGATAGAGATGGAGGCTACCCTCAAAGACTGGGACGCCCTCGCCTGACAGCGCGCTGTCAGCCGCCCGCCACATGCAGTACCATCGAAGACGCCCTTCCAGGGAAGGGCGTCTTCTGCGAGCGACAGCGTGAAGCAGCCCGACATCCAGACCTTGCGCGCCGTCTGCGCCGAGCCCTACGGCTTCTGGCTGGACAGCGCCTTCGCCGACGGCCGCCTCGGCCGGGCGTCGTTCTGGGGCGCGGCCCCGGCCGCTGTTCTCCGGGCGCGCGGACGCGCCGTCGAGATCGAGCGGCGTCACGGCGCTACCGAGCGGTTCGAGGACGACCCTTTCGACGCGCTGCGCGATCTCCTAGCCGAGCGGGCGCACGTCCCCCGCGGCATGGCAGTTGGCTATCTGGGCTACGGGCTCAAGCGTCACATAGAGCGCCTGCCGGACACGGTTGCCGACGACGCCCGAATACCGGAGATGCACGTCGCGTTCTACGGCGAGCTGCGCGCCTTCGACCCGCGAGCGCTGGCGCCGCCACCACCTGTCCTCGGCCTGCCTCCGCGCTTCGAGGGCCTGCGTTCGAACTTCACGCGACCGGCCTACGAAGCGGCAGTCGAGCGCGCGCTGGCGTACATACGGGCGGGCGACATCTACCAGGTCAACCTCTCGCAGCGCTTCGAGGCCACTCTCGGCGGGCGCGATCCGTTCGACGCGTACCTGCACCTGCGCGCCCAGTCGCCGGCGCCGTTCGGCGCCTACCTATCATTCCCCGGCTACGCCGTCCTCTCGTCGTCGCCCGAGCGCTTCCTGCGATACGACCCTGCCACCAGGCTCATCGAAACGCGCCCTATCAAGGGCACACGGCCGCGCGGCCCCGGGCCGCAGACGGATCGCGCCCTGGCTGACGAACTGCTGTCGAGCGCCAAGGACCGCGCCGAGAACGTGATGATCGTGGACCTCGAGCGCAACGACCTCGGGCGCGTGGCCGAGATCGGGAGCGTCCGCGTGACAGGGCTGTGCGAGCTAGAGTCGTACGCCACGGTGCATCACCTGGTTTCGACGGTGCAAGCGCGCCTGCGCCCCGATCGTGACGTCGTCGATCTGCTACGCGCGACGTTTCCCGGCGGCTCCATCACCGGCGCGCCGAAGATCCGCGCGATGGAGATCATCGACGAACTGGAGCCGGTGGCGCGCGGCGTCTACACCGGCGCCATCGGCTACATCCGCAGCAACGGAGCGCTCGACCTGAACATCGCGATCCGGACGATGATGGTCAAAGACCAACGGGCGTTCTTCCACGTCGGCGGCGGCATCGTCGCCGACTCGGACCCCGCGCAGGAGTACGAGGAGACGCTGCACAAGGGCGCGGCGCTGGCGCGCGTGCTGCTGGGCGAAGGGCCGGGCGACGCGTGAGCATCGTCTATCTCGACGGCGCATTCGTCCCGGAGGCGGAGGCGCGCCTGCGGGCGGATGACGCCGCTTTCCTCTACGGCCGCGGGCTATTCGAGACGTTCCGCGCGCGCAACGGCCTGGTCTTTCTGCTCGACCGGCACGTTGAACGGCTGCGGCACGGCGCGCGCGTCCTGAGCATCGCGCCGGCTCCCGACATCGGCCTCGTGCGCGAGGCTGTCGCGGAACTGACGAGGCGCCTGGGGCTCGACGACGCCCGCGTGCGGCTGACACTGACGGCCGGACCCAGAGCAGGCAAGCCGTCGCTGCTCATCCAGGCCCGCGCCGCGACTGACTACGCGCCCGAGACGTACGAGCGGGGGATGACGGCCGTGGTCGCCACCGTCAGCCGCAACGAGACGTCGCCCCTGAGCCGGATTAAGTCGCTGAACTACCTGGGCAATCTGCTGGCGCGAGAGGAAGCGAGCGCCGCCGGAGCGGACGAGGCCATCCTGCTGAACACGCGCGGCCTGGTAGCGGAGGGCGCCGCGGCCAACGTCTTCGCCGTGCGCGGGGGCGAGCTGCTGACGGCGCCCGTCGAAGACGGCGCGCTGCCGGGCGTCACGCGCGCCGCCATACTCCAACTGACGCAGGAGGCCGGCGTGAGCGCACGTGAGGCACCGCTGACGCTAGACGAGCTGCGTTTGACGGACGAGGCGTTCCTGACGAACGCAGTGATGGGCATGATGCCGCTGGTGGCGCTCGACGGCGTGGCCATCGGCGGCGGGACTCCGGGAGCGGTGACGCGCCGCCTGCGGGCGCTGTACGAGGAGGCGGTAGAGAAGGCTACTCGGCGAGCTGCTCGTCGATGATCGCCTTGAACGTCTCGTAGGCCTGCGCGCCGACGACGCGGCGGCCGTTGATGAAGAACGTCGGCGTACCGGTAACGCTCACTTCGAGACCTGCCGACAGGTCTTCGCTCACCTCGCCGTCGTGCTTCTTCGCGTCGTAGCAAGACGCGAAGTCGTCGTTATCCAGGCCGAGCTGCGACGCGTATCCCTTGAGGCTGGCGTCGTCCAACGCCGTCTGGTTCGTGAAAAGCAGGTCGTGGTACTCCCAGAACTTGCCCTGATCGTCGGCGCACTCGGCGGCGATGGCCGCGGGGCGAGCACGCGGGTGGATGTTCTCCAGCGGGAAGTCGCGGTAGACGAACCGGATCTGGTCGCCGTACTCGTCCAGGATGCGGGGCAGCGTCTGCGCGTGGAAGCGCGCGCAGTACGGACACTGGAAGTCGCTGAACTCGATGATGGTGACTTTCGCGTCGTCGGGGCCGCGCGCCGGATCGTCGTCGACGCTGACCTCGGCGTACGCCGAGACAGTGGGCCGAGCGGCCGCCTGCTCGCCCGTGTTCTGGGCGGCGGCGACGGCGGCAGCGGGCTTGCTCTCGTCGTCTTCGAGCAACTCATTGACGTAGAAACCCGCGAAGAACATCGCCGCGGCGAACAGGCTCACCGCCGCCGCGATGCCGGCCGACGTCAGGTACACGCGGGTCAGCGACAGGGCCGGCGCGGGCTTCGGCGGCGCCACGTCGCGAGCCGAGCCGAAGGCGAACGCAGACCTGGCGACCACCGCCGCCTCCTCCTCTGCGTCTATCTCCTGCGATTCCGAGGCGCCAGCCTCGGCTGCCGACGGCTCCGGCTCCTGCGCGGGGGGCTGGCCTTCGGCCGCTGGTGTTTCGTCGGCGTGTTCTTGGTCCACAGCGATCCTGCCTCGGCGGGGGCGAGGTGTTGGCGGGCTTATGTCACGCGCAGTGTAGCGCGCGGCGGTCTCCTCAGGCGACTCGCCTCTGGCGAGCGCCGCCGATCCAGTCATCCAAACGGCAGGCCGTGGCGGCCGTTACCGGACGGGGAGGCTGCCACGGTGCGGGGCCGGCCTCCGGAAGGGAGGCGGACCGGTCTAGAGGTCATGAACAGAATCCCTTGACGTTACTTGGGGACAGATGGTTCTGCCCGCCCACCCGCCCCGGGGGAATGTTGATTCTGGGGGACACCCCCAGACCCCCGGCAGAGGGGCTCCGCCCCTCTGCACTCTCCGTTCTTCAGCGGGCTGCCAGTGATCTCAAGACCGTCTGCTACGTCCTGCCATCCACTTGCCCTCGCCGGCGGGGCGCCGGGCGTTGGCTGCATCGAGCCGCGGACAGCCTACTTGATCTCGTACAGGACGCTAACCTGCACCGTCACGTCGAGCTGGCCCGGCTGGATGGGCGTCTCCTTTGTCTCCGCCCCCGCGAAGTCCGCGGCCGCGTACGGGATGGGCGGCGGGTAGCCGTACGTGCTCTCGCTGACGCTCAGAGGCTTGCCCAGGCTGATGCCACCCGCCTTCGCCAGCGCCTCGGCCTTCTCCTTCGCGTCCTTCATCGCCAGTTCGCGGGCCTCCGCCTGCAGGTCCGACGGGTCGTCGATGGTGAACGAGAGGCTTTGCACCTGTGTGTCATCGCCGCCTGCGGCCACCGCCGCATCGATGACGTCGCCCGTCTTGTCGATGTCGCGGATCTTCGCCGCAACGATGTTGGTCACGCGGTAGCCGCGCAGCGTCTGTCTTCCATCGTCGTAGTCGTACTGCGGGTCGATGTAGAACTGCGTGGTCTGGATGTCCTTCTCGTCGACGCCGTTGCTCTTGAGAGCGTCGATCATCGCCGTCATCGATCCCGCCGCCGCCTCCCGCGCCTCGGCGACCGTCTTCGATTCGTGCCAGACGCCGAGCGTGACGACAGCGACGTCGGGCGAGCCGGTGACCTTACCCTCGCCTGAAACCGAAAGCCCGGTGAGCTGCTGAGACGGCTGGACCACCGTCTCTTCGGTGCACGCCGACGCTACAACCGCCAGCGCCAGCAGAATAGCCGCCGAAAGAACCAGTTTCGTCTTCATGGTATTCCCTCCCATTGCGCGGTCGAAGACCGCCTACACGTTCGCTCGCCGCCGTCTAACCTCGACGGCCAGCCAGATCATCGCGCCCAGCGCGACGGCCGCAGCCGCGCCCTCGGCGATACGAAGTCCGAGACGGCCGTCCTCGTCCTCGCCTGCCAGCGGTTCCGGTTCGCCCTCCGGCTGCGCTGCGGGCCGAGGCGGAACTTCGGGCTCGGCGTCCGTTGCGGCGAGGCCCGCCACCGGCGTCCCGGCTGTCTCGTCCTCGCCTCCGTCCGCCGCCGACGGGGGCACCGTGTCAGCATCGTAGCCTTCCTCCGGCAGCGCGCCCGCCGCGGTGTCGGCCTCCCGCGACGCCGCGCCTTCCTGCGCCTTCATGGCCATCAGCTCTCCCCCGTCCTTCTCGCCGCCGCCCAGCGTCGCCGCGTCGTAGCCCACCAACACGACGAAGACCACGACGGCCATCGCCGCCGCGAGCTGTGGGAGCGGGTACGCCCCTCGGCGCACGGCTCGCGGCGCCGCGCGGCCCGGCGCCTCCACCTGCGACGGCGTCAGCCGGAACGACCGCGCAGGCTCGGCCGGTGGCAACTGCCGCAGGACGGACCGCACTTCCCGCTGGGCCTCCAGGCTCGCCGCGCAGCGCGAACAGGACGCGGCGTGCGTTTCGACCCGCC
>JBBITS010000150.1:0-6206 GCA_037440665.1 Chloroflexota bacterium | reverse complement strand
CGAAGTAACCTCCGGCGCAAGTGAGGGCGAGACGATTCTTATTCCCAAGCTCACGAGCGGCGGCGGGGGAAGCCAGCAGAATCAGGTCCCCGGCGGCATCCGGTAAGTAACGGGAATGGGAATACGATGATCCGCCTGACCGGCATCGGCAAGACCTACCGCACGGGCGAGCATGAGGTTCACGCCCTGCGTGACGTCGACCTGAGCTTCGAGAACGGCGAGTTCATCGCCATCATGGGGCCGTCCGGGTCGGGCAAGTCCACGTTGATGAACATCCTCGGGTGCCTCGACCGCCCCACCAGCGGCATCTACGAACTGGACGGCACACCCGTCAGCCGGCTAGACGACGACCGCTTGGCCTTAATCCGCAACCGGCGCATCGGCTTCGTGTTTCAGAGCTTCAACCTGCTGCCGCGCCTGTCGGCGCTCGAGCAGGTGGAGCTTCCGCTCATCTATCGGGGTGTGCGCAACCGCCGCAAGCTGGCCGCACTCGCGCTCGCCGAGGTCGGTCTGGAGGACCGCCTGCACCACAAGCCGACGCAACTCTCCGGCGGCCAGCAGCAGCGCGTCGCCATCGCCCGCGCGCTGGTCATGCACCCGGCCCTCATCCTGGCTGACGAGCCCACCGGGGCGCTCGACACGCGTACCAGCCACGACATCATGGAGACTTTCCGTCAGCTCAACGAAGAGAAGAACATGACCATCGTCTTCGTCACGCACGAGCACGACGTCGCGGCGTACACGCGGCGCATCGTGACCCTGCGCGACGGCGAGATCGTCTCCGACGAGCCGAACCACGAGCGCCCGGCTCCGGCGCTGGCGCCCGAACCGGCGGCCGCAGCCGCCGGACCCGACGGAAGCGCGGGAGGGCCGGCATGACAGTCTTCGACACCATCCGCACGGCGCTGATGGCCCTGGTGAGCAACAAGATGCGCACCGGCCTGACCATGCTGGGAGTGATCATCGGCGTCGGCGCCGTCATCGCACTGATGGCCGTGGGACAGGGCGCGAACCGCAGCGTCACGGAGCAGATCCGCGGCCTGGGCAGTAATCTCCTGTTCATCCGCCCCGGGTCCAGCGAGTCGTCGTCGGGCGGAGCGCGCGGCGCCCAGGGATCAGGCCTGACGCTGTTCGACGTCGACGCCGAAGCCATCGACGACCCGGAGCTGTTCCCTTACATCGACGCCGTGACGGCTCAGGTGAACTTCAACGCCCAGCTCATCTCCGGCAACAACAACGTGAACACGCCCATCGTGGGCACCACGCCGTCGTACCAGTACATCCGGAACTTCTACGTCGAGAACGGGACGTTCATCACCGACGCCGACGTCGAACGCAAGGGGCTGGTGATGGTGCTGGGCGCCAACGTGAAGAAGCAGCTCTTCGGCGACGTCGACCCCATCGGACGCACCGTGCGGCTCGCCGCTGGCCCGGGTGGCATCGTGAGCTTCAGCTTCCGGATCATCGGCGTCATGGAGGAGAAGGGAGCGTCCGCCACCAGCAACGAGGACGACCAGGCCTTCGTGCCGCTCCCGACGATGCAGGCGCGTATTCCCTTCCTGCGCAATCCCCGTGGACTGAGCAACGTGATGCAGATCACCATCAAGCTCAAGAGCCGCAAGTTCATGGACCAGGCGGAACAGGAGGTCACGGAACTGCTGCTCAACCGCCACAACGTCGCCGAACCCGACTTCACCATCACGACGCAGTCCGACCTGCTCTCGACCGTCAATCAGGTAAGCCGGACACTCACCATCCTGCTGGGTAGCATCGCTGGTATCTCATTGCTGGTGGGCGGCATCGGCATCATGAACATCATGCTGGTGTCCGTGACCGAGCGGACGCGTGAGATCGGCATCCGCAAGGCGGTGGGCGCGAGACGCAGGGACATCCTGATGCAGTTCCTCGCCGAGGCGCTGGCGGTCACCATGGCCGGAGGCGCGCTGGGCGTCGGCATCGGCGTCGGCGCCGGCGTCCTCGCCGACGGCATGAAGATCGCCGGACGCGAGATAGCGACGCAGATCACGCCCGTCTCCATCTTCATCGCCGTAGGCGTATCGGCCGCCATCGGCGTGTTCTTCGGCATCTATCCAGCCTTCCGCGCCGCCCGCCTCGACCCCATCGAGGCCCTTCGCCACGAATAACCCTACGGCGCATCGCAACGGCTCGTTCAACGCGGCGGCAGGATCACGACCAGAGCTGCCCGGAAGGTCTGGATGTCGAGGGGCGCGCCGAACACTGCGACGTCGATACCCGGCCGCAGATCGTCGCGCGTCGCGTCGCTCTCACCAGCACGGACGACGGTCTGCCGGTCCAGCGCGACGGTGCGCTTGCCGCCGGGCGTCGCCACGACCATCTGGTCGCCCCACACGCTCTCGACCCGCCCGACGAGGTCGGGAGGCCGCTGACCATCGGCGGCAAGCTGCGGCGGAGGAGGCGGCGAGGGCGCGTCGCTGTTGGCCACGCTAAAGGCCGTGGCGAAGATCACCACGACGCCCGCGCCGACGAGCGCGAGAGCGCCCAGCGAGGCCGCAATCCGCGTCGCGATCTGGGCCAGCGTCACCGCACCACCTCGATCGTCCCTACGACGACCGACGCGCTTTCGCGCTCGCCGTTGGGTCCGTAGCGGTCGACGGTCACGGTTAGCTCCTGCTCTCCGGCAGGCTGGCTGAAGGGGATTATCAGGTCGTACTCCTCCACGGACGCCCAGTCCGCGCCCAGGGGTGGGCCGCCAACCTCGCGGATGTAGCGCGGAAGCTGACCGAAGGTCGCCCAGTGGGTCTCGGTAAACTCGCTCTCGCCCACGCGTGTGGTCACCGTGTACACGCCGGCCCTGGTGAACGACCAGTAGAGGCGCAGGTGAGCGCGGCCACCGGCATCGACGGGCTCGTGCGGCAGGTCCACACCCACCAGGCGCACGTCGAGCAACCACTCGTCAAGCCTGGTCTCGGGACGAGGGTCGACGACGATCATGCCCGGCGGCGCCTCGCCCGACACGCGATAGAGCGTCAGTGGACGCTGGAACGGCAGGCCGCCCGTCGGGCTGGAGGGCGCGGCCAGCATCGGCACGAACCAGGCGTCGCGAGGGAAGACGGCGGCGGGCGGCGCCCAGGGGTTGGCGCGGCCGAACTGCTGCGGCATCCACGTCGTGAACAGCTCGCGTCCGGGGCGCGGACCGCTGGTCTTGCCCGGGTCGTGCAGCAATGGCATGTCGACGTCGGGACGCCTGTCCTCAACCAGGCGGAAGTAGAACATGTCGGCACCGATGACGCCTGTGAGGCCGACAAGCGAGCTGCCGGGCGGCAGGACCTCGAACACGTTCTCGTAGAAGTCGTTGACCACGGTGTCGGCGGAGCGGTCGTTTTCCTCCCGGTGGTCCCGGTACACGCCGCCCAGAGGCAGGAAAAGCGCGACGGCTAAACCCGCGCTGGCGAACGCGGGCAGCATCTGCAGCCTCGGGGCAAACGACGCCAGCCAGCGCGCGAACGTCAGCAAACGCCACGCGCCGAACCCGGCGAACAGCGCCAGCACCAGGTGCGCCGGGATGAAGAACACGTCGATGTCGAACACCCGGTATTCGAGGAAGTACGCCAGCTCGACTGCGTAGCCGCTCGCGAGAAGAAGGAATTCGCGCCAGCGAAGCCGTGCCATCTCCACGGCCCCCAGCGCCGCCAGCAGCAGGCCGCCCCTTCCCAGGTTGTCCTTCGCCAGTTCGAGGTACATGCCGAACCGGTCGGGAAGCGCTTCCAACGGGAAGGCCCAGCGCAGGCGGCTGAACGCGTTCACCGTGTAGTTCAGGAAGCCATCGGCGGTGGCTGGCGACGCCCGCAGGATCAGCGGGTCGTTGACGTCCGACGCCTTCACCGGCAGCCAGAGGAACTGCAGCACGCCGAGCGCGAACGTCGCCCCGGCGGCGGCCACGAACCCCGGCCTCGTGAGGATCCTCCAGTTGACCGCCACCGCGTACAGCCCGAGCGCTGGCGCGAACGCGAGGTTGGACATGTGTACGCCGAGGCTCAGCCCGTACACCAGGCACAGCGCGAGAAAGAGCGCGTCGGCTGGGCGGCCGGGAGCGCTGCGTTCGCGCGCGGCCCACGCCACGGCCAGCAGCAGGACCAGCGCGAGCATGCCCACGTTAGGCGCATACACCTCGGCGATGACGGCCTGCGACCAGAGGGCCGTCGAGATGCCCCAGAGGAGACCGCCGAACGCCGCGGCCGCACGGCTCCCCGTCAGCAGGCGCAGCGTCACGTACACCAGCGACGCGCTGGCCGCCGCGCCCGCCGCCGACAGCAGGTTCATGCGATGGGCTACGTCGCCGACGGGGATGAACGTGAACAGCTTGCCCAGCCATGTGTAGAAGGGATAGCCCGTGGGGTGCAGGAGCCCGAGGCGGTACGGCTGGGTGACAATCTCCCCACCGTCGGGGCTGGCGTACGACAGGCTGGGCGTCAGCGTGGCGTTGTACGAGGCGAAGGCGAAGGCGAACAGCGCGACGCCCAGCGCCAGGTCGGGCGTCCACCGATAGCCGAGCGCCGCGCGCAGGCGCCCGGCGGCCGGGCTGTCCTTCGCTGCCATGACGGCAAAAGCATAGCCGTCCGAGGCGCGCGGCGCGTTACCCACATGTAAAGTAAGCGTCAAGCGGCGCCTTGCCCAGCAGTGGTATCATCTCGTCGCCAGCAGCCTGAGAGGACCGAACTATGTCTGGAAACCGCTTCCACCTGCCCGCGAAGGGCCATCCCTGCCTGCGGCTGACCACGCGCTCGGGCCGCGTCAGCGTCACGGCCGAGGACCGGAGCGACATTCTGGTCGAAGCCGGAGGGCCGAGCATGGACCAAGTCGAGACCGACGCCACCGGCCAGGTGACCTTCACGTCCGCCCGCAACGGTTCGGCGAGCCTTGAGGTCCGCTGCCCAGTCGGCACGGACGTCGTCGTGGGAACAGCCTCGGGAAGTGTCGAAGTCCGAGGCGACCTGGGGCAGGTCCGTGTGACGACCATCAGCGGCAGCATCCGCGTCGGGCGAGCGGAGACGCTGGACATCCGGACGGTGTCCGGCTCCATCGAGGTCGACCGTTGCGCCGGCCGCTGCCGCGTGCAGACGAAGAGCGGACGCGTGGAGGTAGGCCACGCCGGTCACGCCGAGGCTTCGACGATGTCCGGCCGGGTCGAGGTGACCAACGCCATCGGCGGCGTTCGCGTGCGCACGGCCAGCGGCCAGGTGGAGATCGGCGCCGAGGGCCAGGGCGACGTCTGCGTGCAGACGCTTTCGGGCTCCGTGCGCGTCAGGCTGCCAGAAGGCGTGCGGCCGGCAGCGAGGCTTGCCAGCAAGACGGGACGCCTCATCTGCGACTGCCTCCAGGGCAACGACTGCGTCGTCGATGTCTCGTCGCTGACGGGCCGCATTGAGGTGGCTCCCTGTTGACGACCGCGCTGGCCCCTTCGTCTAAGGTGGTCACCGGCGCTGTCGTCTTCACGGACATCGTCGGCTTCACCGAGTACACGGCGCTACGAGGGGACGATGAGGCTCTCCAGCTCCTCTCACTGCAGGAGCGTCTGGTGGAAGAGGACCTGCCGCCCGGCGCCCGCATCGTCAAGGAACTCGGCGACGGCCTTCTGCTCTGGTTCCCCGACGCCCGCGCGGCCGTCGAGACTTGCCTGCGTCTCCAGAGCCGGTTCGAGGAGGAGGCCGCCGCTTCGGGACTGCCGCTGTGGGTGCGCATGGGTCTCCACTGGGGCCAGCAAACGCTGCGCCGGAACGACGTCGTGGGCCACGACGTGAACATCGCCTCGCGCATCGTCGATGTCGCCGGGCCAGGCGAGGTGCTGCTGTCCGATGCCACGCTCCTCGCGATATCCGGCGGCCTAGCCGGGGCGAACTTCGAGGAACTGGGGCCCGTGGTGATGAAGGGCCTGCCCAACCCGATTCGCCTCTTCCGCGCCGCCCGCGCCCGCTAGACGACCGGCCCGACCATCTATCTGACGCATTCCCCGTGAGCCCGGCGTGTGCTACCGTAGCGCCCGCCGGACTGGCAAAGCGCCCTGAATCACTCTGGAGCGGATGGCAAGCCTGCGTTCCTTCTCGCTTACCGCACTCTCCGTGGCCACCATCGCCGCGACCGCCTTGGCTGCCGTCCTCAGTGGATGCGGCGGCGAGGAGGCGCGCCTGGTCTACTTCTACTCCAACCGCACAGGTGACGACGAGGTC
>JBBITS010000149.1:0-6259 GCA_037440665.1 Chloroflexota bacterium | reverse complement strand
TCCGCGTGTTGCCGCGCGCGTCAGTCTACCGGGACTGATTCACACCCATGCTAGAGTTGATCATGCGCCCCGCGGGAGAGCGCGTCCAGACGCCTGAATCGTGGGCCACGCGTCCAGGCCCGGTGGCGGCTCCATTCGCCTGAAGATGGACATGGCGTCTCTCGATGTGACGTCGGGCCGATGCAGGAGCATCTGCAGAAGGCGCGCGGCGGCGCGGGCGTCGTGCAGCGCGGAGTGCGCTTCCGGCCGGCGGATGCCGAAGCGGGCGCAGCAGCTATCGAGGTTGTACGAGTCCAGCGTCCCGTCGAGTTGCCGCGCCACGCTCATGGTGCACAGCGTGGGCAGGGCCGGGAATCTGTGGCCGAGACGTTCGTACTCGGCGGCGACAAACCGCAGGTCGAAGCCTACGTTGTGGGCGGTGAAGACCGCTCCCGCCAGCCGTCGCGCGACGTCTCCGGCGATATCGGCGAAGCGCGGCGCGGCGGCGACGTCGGCGTCCTCGATGCCGTGGACATGCGTCGGCCCGACGTCGCGATCTGGCTTCACCAGCGTCGCGAACTCGCCTGTAACCTGCCCCTCGGCGTCGAGGCGCACGATGGCGATTTCGACGATGCGGTCGTCGCGGCCCGGCGAGAAGCCGGTGGTCTCGACGTCGACGACCGCGAAATCGAAGCGGGGCAAGCGGCTGTCCTTCCCGTATGTAAAGGGCTCCGGATCGCGGCTCCTGCGTCACGCTAGCAGGCCGGTCTGACGCATTCAAGGCGGACGCGCTCGCCTCCCGTTCCCTTTCGCCCGCGCGGCCCGCCCGATACGATGATCGCGTGAGCGCGAACAACGGTATCCAGGCGGTGATCTTCGACTTCGGCGGCGTCATCTGGGACATGCGCCTCGACCTCGCGCGCGAACTCGAGCGCCGTCACGACCTGCCGAAGTTCACACTGATGAAGACGCTGTACGACAGCGAGGTCTGGGCCCAGATTCAGCTCGGGCAGGGCGATCGCGACGCCTGGCGCGAGGACTCCCACCGCCGCCTAGAGGAGGCCGCGGGCCGCCCGCTGCCGCGCCTCCACGACGAGTGGACGCTGGGCATGCGGCTCATCGCCGGCAACGTCAGCCTCATCCAGCGCCTGCGACCGCGCTACCGCACGCAGGTGCTCTCCAACGCCGACGTGACGCTGCCCGAGCGCCTGCAGGCCCTCGGCGTCTACGGCCTCTTCGACGACATCGTGGTGTCGGCGCACGTGGGCATGGCGAAGCCCGACCGCGCCATCTACGAGCTGGCGGCAGGGCGGCTGGGTCTTCCCCTTGAGGCCTGCGTCTTCATCGACGACCATCCGGGCAACGTCGATGCCGCCCGCGACGCGGGCATGAGCGCCATCCACTTCCGCGTGGGCAAGGACGACCTGGCGGCGCAGCTCGCCGCCCTGGGCGTGATGCCGGGCGCGGCATAGCTGTCCCCTTCGAGCTGCCCGCGCCGTCGAGGCCATTCGGCGGTTGACAACCTGCCACCGTGTCCGTATTCTGGGGCATAACCCCTACCCAGGGGGTAAGGGTAGAACGGAGGGAGCATGCGGCCGGACACCAAGCGCGATGTCCTCAAGCGCCTGAGCTTCGTCGAGGGGCATATCGCCGGCGTTAGGAAAATGGTCGAGGACGAGAAGTACTGCGTCGACATTCTCAAGCAGACCTACGCCGTCCGCCGGGCCATCGAGAAGATCGAGTCCCTCCTCCTCGACGGCCACCTGCATACGTGCGTAATCGAGGGCATCCGCGAGGGCCGGGCCGATGAGGTGACGGGCGAGCTTCTGGAGCTGTACGGCCTCGCGCCTCGCCGCATCCCCGACGAGGACCTGCCGGAGCCGGTGAGCGCAGGGTAGGCGCCGCCGGTCCGCAGGCGGAGAGGAGACACCGCTGTGGAGTGGGAGTGGTTGATCTGGACGCCCATTGCGCTCATGGCGCTCCTATGCCCGCTGATGATGGTGGGCATGATGGTGGGAGGCTGGCTGTTCGCCCGCGGGCGCGGCGGCCAGGCTGGCCACGCTGGCCACGGCATGATGATGTGCCACGGCGGCCATGACGCGGGACACGACGAGCGCGGAGAGACCTCGGAGCTTGTGAGCGAACTCAAGGCGCAGCGCGAGCGCATAGACCGCATTCTCGCCAGCGCCGAAGAGGGAGCCCTGCGACGCGGGCCCTGACGCCGCGTCCTGGAAAGCGACATCCGGAATATGGCTGAGCGCAAAACCAGGCAGATGACGCTGCCCGTAGGCGGCATGACCTGCGCCAGTTGCGTGCAACACGTCGAACGCGTGTTGTCGGGCATCGAGGGCGTTGGCGGCGTCAGCGTCAACCTCGCCGCGGCGAAGGCGGGGCTGGAGTACGACCCCGAGCGCGTTTCGCTGAAAGACATGGAGAAGGCGGTGCGCTCCATCGGCTACGACGTCCCGTGGGACGTCGCCGAGCTGGTCCTGGCGGGCGGCGCCGACGGCGCGCGGCTGGCGTCCGTGGCCGACGAGCTGTACGGCATCCCCGGCGTGGCCGAGGTGCGGGCTGAAGGCGACCGTCTGACCGTGGAGTTCGCGTCGTCCATGACGACGGCCGGCCAGATCAAGCGCCGCCTGCGCGACCGCGGCTTCCCCATCGCGGAAGCGGAGGAGACCAGGGACAGCCTGGACCGCGAGCGTGAAGCCAGACAAAAGGAGATCCGCCACCAGGCCATCAACATGCTCCTGGCCTGGCCCCTGGGCCTGATCATCATGGCCGGCACCTTCCGCGAGTACTGGATCCTCGACTCGTTCATCCCGGCGTTCCTGGGCAACACCTACGTCCTCTGGGCGCTGACGACGCCGGTCGTGATCGGCCCGGGCCGTCAGTTCTTCGTCAAGAGCTGGAACGGCCTGCGCCGGGGCTCGACCGACATGAACCTGCTGTACGCCACGGGCATCGGCGCCGCTTACTTCATCGCCGTCATCAACACGCTGTGGCCCGATGCGGGCTTCGGCGGCGAGCGCGCGACGTTCTACGAGTCGGCGGCGCTCCTTACGGCGTTCATCATCCTCGGCCGCTATCTGGAGGCCGTGACGCGCGGCCGCACGTCGGAGTCCATCCGCAAGCTCATGCGCCTGCAGCCCAAGCGAGCGCGCGTGCTCCGCGACGGCGTGGAGGTGGAAATACCGGCCGACGAGCTTGAGGCCGGCGACTTTGTGATCGTGCGTCCGGGCGAGAGCATCGCCGTGGACGGCGTGGTTCGCGACGGCTACTCCGCGGTCGACCAGTCGATGATCACCGGCGAGAGCATCCCGGTCGAGAAGCGGGCGGGCGACGAGGTCATCGGCGGCACCATCAACAAGACCGGCAGCTTCAAGTTCGAGGCCACGCGCGTGGGCCGCGATACGGCGCTGGCGCAGATCATCGACTTCGTCGAGAAGGCGCAGTCGTCGCGGGCGCCCATCCAGCGCCTGGCCGATGTCGTCGCCGGGCACTTCATCCTGGCGATCCACGCGCTGGCGCTGGCCGTGTTCCTGTTCTGGTTCTTCGCGGGCTACGACGCCTTCTTCAGCGATGACACCAGGTTCATCCTCTCGCCGATGGAACTCAGCGGCCTTAGCGTGTTCGGTTTCTCGCTGCTGCTCAGTGTGACGGTGCTGGTCATCTCGTGCCCGTGCGCCGTGGGGCTGGCGACGCCCAGCGCCATGATGGCCGGCTCCGGCCTGGGGGCCGAGCACGGCATCCTCTTCAAGGGCGCCGACGCCATCGAAGCGACCGCGAAGATCCAGACCATCATCTTCGACAAGACGGGCACGCTCACGAAGGGTGAGCCTTCGCTGACCGCCGTCGAAGCGGCCGCGGGCTTCACGCCGTCGCAGGTGCTCGAACTGGCTGCGGCCGCCGAGAAGGGCTCCGAGCATCCGCTGGGCGAGGCCATCGTCCGCGGCGCCGCCGAGCGTGGGTTGGCGGTCGGCCAGCCGGAGACGTTCAACGCGATCCCCGGCCAGGGGGTCGAGGCGGCGTACCGGGGCAGGCAGGTCCTGCTCGGCAACCGCAGGCTCCTGACGGAGCGCGCTGTGAAGTTCGACGCCCTTGTCAGCGCGGCCGAGCGGATGGAAGACGAGGGCATGACCGCCATGTTCGTGGCGGTGGACGGCGCGGCGTCTGGCGTCATCGGCGTGGCCGACACGTTGAAGGACGGCTCGCGCGACGCCGTGAAGCGGCTGCGCGCCATGGGCATCCGGGCACTCATGATCACCGGTGACAACCGGCGCACGGCGGCGGCCGTCGCGCGCCAGACGGGCATCGACGAGGCGCTGGCGGAAGTCCTCCCTCAGGACAAGGCGCAGGAGGTGCGCAAGCTCCAGGCTCGCGGTTTGCGAGTCGCGATGGTAGGCGATGGCATCAACGACGCTCCGGCGCTCGCCGCCGCCGACGTGGGCATCGCCATCGGCAGCGGGACAGACGTCGCCAAGGAGACGGGGCACGTCATCCTGATTCGCGACGACCTGAGAAACGTGGTTGCAGCGGTTGAGATCGCGAGAGCGACGATGCGCAAAGTGCGCCAGAACCTGTTCTGGGCATTCATCTATAACACGCTGGGAGTGCCTATCGCCGCCGGTCTCCTGTACCCCGCGACGGCGCTCATCGTTAGCCCCGAGCTGGCGGCATTCTTCATGGCCACCAGTTCAGTGTCGGTGACGCTGAACACGCTGCTCCTGCGCGGCTTCCGCCCGCGCACTAGGAGCGGCAGTGGCGGCGCGACGGCCGAGGTGTGGGAGGCGGCGGGCTCGGTGGAGAGGGCCGGAGCGCCGGCGTCTGGAGGGTAGGGGTGGCGATGCGTAGCAAATCTGCGGCCATCAGCGCCGTCGTCTACACCGGCGTGGCGACTGCGGGCGCGCTGGCGTTTCTGCTGATCACGACGTTCACCGGCGACTACGGCGCGGCCGCCAGGTTCGGCGGTGCGGCGTGGGTCTTCCTGCTGTCCATCATCATCCTGATGCCTACGGTTCCGGGAGTCGTTCGGCGTTTGCTGGGGGAGGTCGAAGACTCGACTCGGCGAGAAGAAGCGCGCGTGGCGGAAGCTGACGATATCCACGCGCACCACTGATGGAAGGAAACCCGCCATGGCTCTTCCACACAGCGCTCACGTTCGCGTCCTCCCCGACGAACTGGCGCGCGCTACCGATGTAGCGCGGCGCCGGTACGACCGCGGAGCGGCCACGTACGACTTCCGCGAAGGCATGATGGAGGTCTTCTTCCGTAAGTGGCGGCGGCTGCTCTGGTCCATGGTCCCGTCGGGCCGCCTCTTGGAGATCGGCGTTGGCACCGGCAAGAACATGCCGTACTACCCCGCAGGCGCCGAGGTGGTCGCCATCGACTTCAGCCCGAAGATGCTGGCGCGAGCCCGCCACCGCGCCAGCCATCTGGGCGCCGACGTCACTCTGGAATTGATGGACGCGCAGGCGATGGCGTTTCCCGACGCCTCCTTCGACAGCGCCGTTTCCGTGTGCGTGTTCTGCTCCGTGCCCGACCCGGTGCTGGGACTGCGCGAGGCGCGGCGCGTTCTGCGGCCCGGCGGGCGTCTGTACATGCTCGAACACGTGCGCAGCGACTGCCCCGCGCTAGGCCGCCTGATGGACATCGCGAACCCGGTGATGGTGCGCATGACCGGCGCCAACATCAACCGGCGCACCATGGAGAACGTCGAGAGGGCCGGCTTCGTAATCCGCGAAGCGCGAGGCATGGGCGTCGGCCCGGTGAAGGGCATCTTCAAGCTCATCGTCGCCGAGGCCTGAACCGCGCTGCCCAACCTGGCGCGCGTCGGCTACACTCGACGCTGATGCGACCCCGGACAGCCGCGGCCGTCCTGGCAGGGAAGGCGGCGGGCAGCGCCAGCCGTCTGCTCCGCCTCGGCGGCGGCACGGCCATCGCGGGCCTCGTAGCCGAACGCGTGGACCCCAGCCTCGTACGGACGCTGGCGTCGGGCATACCCAGCGGCTCCGTTATCATCAGCGCGACCAACGGCAAGACGACCACCGCCGCCATGCTAGCCGCCGCCGCCCGCGAGGCGGGCCTGCGTCCCCTCGCCAACGCCAGCGGCTCGAACATGATGCGCGGCGTGGCGGCGGCGCTGGTCATCGAGGCGGGCGTGTCCGGCTCGCTGCGCGACAGCGAGGACCGCCTGGGCATCTTCGAAGTGGACGAGGCCGTGCTGCCCTACGCCGTCGAGGCGCTGCAGCCGCGCGCCGTGGTCCTCGGCAACCTGTTC
>JBBITS010000148.1:0-6476 GCA_037440665.1 Chloroflexota bacterium | reverse complement strand
CAAGCGAGAATGCCTTGGACGTGAGCGGCGGCGACGGCGGCAGCAGGAACGTCGTGCCCACGGCCATAGCGTAGAACGCGGTGCAGACGGCGAAGGCCCCGTCCATGCCCATCGGCTTGATGAGCATGCCGCCCATTGCCGGTGCGACGATGCGGCTGGCGTTCATCGCCGCAGTCGAGAGGGACATGGCGTTCATCAGGCGGTTGCGCGGGACGAGCATGGCTACCAGCGCCTGGCGGCCGGACATGTTGAACGAGAACGCCGCTCCCTGGATGACCGACATCACCAGCAGGTGCCAGAACTCGATGACGCCGGCCCACAGCAGCACCGTGTTCACGGCGTTCACAGCGGTTATGGTCGACTGTGTCCACAGGAGCATCGTGCGCTTGTCGACGCGGTCGGCGATAACACCCCCGAACGGCGAGAGAACCAGCATAGGGATCGCTATCGCCGCCATGATGGCGCCCAGCGACGACGCCCTGCCTGTGATGTCGTACACCAGCCAGCCCCGCAGGATGATCATCATGTTCATCCCGAAGAAGAAGCCGACGTTGCCCGCGAAGTAGGTGGCGAAAACGGGATTGTCGTAGAGAGAGGAGAAGGTCTGGCGCCAGCCGGTCAGCGGCAGGGCCTCGGGCGGCAGCGGGCGCATGCCTGGACCCCGGCCGGGGAATGGTGGCATGGGCGGTTGTCCAGGGGCGCTCATGAAGAAGACACGGCGGGACGCTGATCCGTCCCGCCCTGCGCGGTGGTCCTTTCCCCAGGGCGCCGTCCTCTAAGGGCGACGCGCCTGTAGCTCGGAGGCCTGTTCCTCGAGCTGCGCGACCCAGCTCCGGTACTTCTCCAACCGGTCCTCCAGGTGGCCGCGCAACTCGGCAAGCGCATCCATCTTCTGGCGGATGACGGTGACCTGACGCTCGGTGACCTCGATGGCCTTTTCGATCTTGGCGCGGCGGTCGGCAACGTCAGCGTCGCGGCAATACTCCTGGCGAAGCTGCAGCTTGACTTCCTCAGCCTCGACCATCTCCTTGATCTCGGCCAGCGTGAAGCCCAGAAGCGTCTGCAGTCGCTTGATGCGCTCGACGCGCTGGACGTCTTCCTCTGAATATAGCCGGAACCCGCCCTCCATGCGCGTCGGAGGCTTGAGCAGACCCTTCTCCTCGTAGAAGCGAAGCGTGCGCTGCGTCACGCCGGTGCGCTCGGCGACTTCGCCGATCTGAAGATACGCCTCGTCGGGCGCCGCGACACGGGATCCCTGTTCGGTCATTACTCCCATCTTAGGATCAACCTAACGCCTACGTCAACGTCAGACTTCAATGTGCCCGCGTCTACTCCCCTCTTCCTCGTCCTCATCGATCTCCTCCTCACCCACTGCGGCGGCGCGTGGCACCAAGGGCATGGGCCGCTCCTCGGCCTTCGCTCTCGCGCGCGGAGGTAGCGCCTCCACCGCCTTGCGGAGCTTTTCGACGTCCTCGCGCGACGAAGCCCGTACGCCGACGACCGCCACTCCCGCGCCGCGCAATGCCTCCAGGTCATCGGATGAGACGTCAGCAGGCACGCTCGCGGCCAATGGCTTGCGGGCCATGCCTGAGACTCGTCGCAGTTCCATCAAGCGACGCACGGTCAACGGACCATCGACTGGCCCGACCCAGATGGCATCGAGGTTCATCGCCTCAAGGGTGCGAAGCTGCGCGTCGCTCAGTTCTCCGGTCACGTCCAGCGCGAAGCCAAGCTTCTCGTCGAGAAGCGCCGCGGCCGCTGTCCGCTCCGCGTCGATCACGAGGAAGTCGATCCCGGCCGCCTTCGCGGCCTCAGCCGCCCGCCTGTCGGCGCCCTGGACACGCGCTCCGCAGGGGACGCCGCCGGCCTTCTCGCAGGCGCTGGCGAGCGACGCCACGTCGGAGCCTTCGAACAGAACCGCTGCCGCTCCGGCCTGGACGGCGGCAGCGGCCTCGTCGCCGTTTCTGGCGACGGCGAGCACCACCATCGTCGGCTCGGGCCTGCGCGCTGCCGCGCCGAAGCCCAGAGGCTGGGATTCGGTGCGCAACGCCTTGCGGATCCTGTTCGCGAGTTCACTCATGCGGGACTCCTCGTCTGGTTCTGGTCAATCGAATCGATGATAGCCGACGCCCGCCGCTGACCGCCAAGCGGGAAGGAAAAGGGCTCCCGCACGGGAGCCCTGTCAAACGCTGAGTCCGGAAGGGTGGGGTCAGCCCTCGGCCTTGATCTTCTTGACAGCCTCGATCAGCGGCGGCAGCACCTGCTTGAAGTCGCCGACGATGCCGAAGCGGGCCGACTTGAAAATGTTGGCGTCGGGGTCCTTGTTGATGGCGATGATGTTCTTGGACCCGGAGCACCCAGCCATGTGCTGGCTGGCGCCCGACACGGCGATGGCGATGTAGAGCGTGGGGCTCACGACCTTGCCAGTCAAGCCCACCTGCTCCGACACCGGCCGCCAGCCCATGTCGGCTACGGCGCGGGTGACGCCGACGGCGCCGCCGAGCAGCTTCGCCAGTTCTTCGACTCCCGCGAAGTTCTCCGGCCCACCCAGGCCGCGGCCGCCGGCGATGACCACCTCGGCATCCTCCAGACGGATGCCCTCGGCGGCCGCCTTCGTCTTATTGACGACCTTTGTGCGGATCTGCGCCGCGTCGATCGCCCCGGCCACGCTGATGACCTCGGCCTGGCGCGATGCATCGGGCTCCAGCGCCTCCTGCGACTTGGGCCGCACCGTGGCGACCGCAGGCGTCGACTTGAAGCCGTTGACGGCGCGCGCGTTGCCTCCGTACGCCGGCCGGGTGATCTGCAGGCCGCCGTTCTGCCACGACAGTTCGATGGCGTCCATGGCGACGCCGACGCCGAGCCTCGCGCCGATGGCCGGCGCCAGGTCGCGGCCGACGTCCGTCTGACCCAGCAGCACCGCAGCGGGCGATGCCTGCTCGATGACTTTCGCCAGGGCCTGCGCGTAGCCGTCGGTCGTGTAGTCGGCGAGGGCGGTGTCATCAACCACGTAGACCTTGTCCGCGCCCGCTGCGGCGGCGCTCTGCGCGAGACCGGCGGCGTCCGGGCCGAAGAGCGCGCACGAAACGGCTCCGGCGCCCAGCTTCCGGGCCGCGCCCAGCAGCTCGGAAGTGGTGGGCGACAGCTTGCCTTCCGCGACCTCGCCTACGACGAGAATGCCTTCCGCCATGTGTGTCTTCTCCTGTCAAGCGGTCCTTCCGGGGGAGGACCGGCGCCATCTACTAGATGAGCTTCGCCTCGCGGAGCTTGCGCGCCAGGTTCTGCGCCTGCTCCTCTGGCGTGTCGCCTTCCATCAACTCGACCTGCGTCTCCGAGACTGGCTGGTAGAGCCGATCGAGCGTGAGTTGCGAACCGGCCTGCCCCACCTGCGCGCCGTCGAGGCTGAGGTCGGCGGCCGTCCACACCTGCACCTGCTTGCGCGCGGCCATCATGATCTGCTGGAGCTTCGGGTAGCGCGGCTCGCCCAACTCGTTGGACACTGTCACTACAGCCGGCAGCGACGCCTCGACCGTCTCGTAGCCATCGCTCAGCACGCGCTCGACCGTCACGCTGCCATTCACGGTCACCGACTTGGCGATGGTAACGACGGGCCAGCCGAGGATGCCCGCGATCATGGTTCCCGTCACGCCCATGTCCCAGTCGACGGCCTGGCGGCCGCAGAGGACCATGTCGACGCCGCCGATCTTGTTGATAGCAGCGGCCAGCGTCTTCGCGGTCGCCAGCGAATCGCCGTCGAGAGTCGACGCGTCGTCGATGAGAACGCCCTCGTCCCCGCCCATAGCGAGGCCGTGCTTGATGGCGTCGCGCGCCGACGCTGGGCCCAGGCTCAGGATCGTAACCTTGGTGTCGGGCTTGACGTCCTTGACGCGCATGGCCGCTTCGACCGCGATTGCATCGAACTGCGACACCACGGGGGCGACGCCCTGCGGCGGAACAACCTTCTTCGCGGCCTCGTCAACCTTGAAGCTGCTGGGCGGTATGTCCCAGTCAGGGACCTGCTTCACGCAGACGACAATGTGCACTGCGTTTCCTCCTTCACGTGTTGGTCTCCGGTCCTTGAGGGGCAAGCCGCCGAGGGGCCACCAACCTTCGGACGAATCTGCTAAGCGTCAGAGCCGTACAAAGGTACCCCACGCCGATCATAGTGTCTAGGAAGTGCGGAGCGTTCCTGAGAGGCCAAACGGCCCCATCGCTCAAGGCGGATCCGACGGCAGCGCGGGCCTATCCAGACCCTCGTACGCGAACCGGTAGTGGGCAAGGTGCGTCATCACTAGGCGCACGTAGAGCCTGGTCTCCGCGAACGGCAGTTCCTCCACGAAAACGTCGAGATCGCCTCCTGCGGCCGCCAGGGCGCTCGCCGCGGTTCCCGGGCCTCCGTTGTACGCGGCCAGCGCGTGGTAGAGATCGCCGTCGAAGTCGCGAAGCTGCTCGAAGATGTACTGACCGCCAGCCTCGACGCTCACGTAAGGGCGCACCAAGTCTGCCGGGTCAAAGGAATCCCATCCGAGACGCCCTGCGACATCCTGCCCAGTACCGGGCATGACCTGCGTTAGGCCCAGCGCGCCGGCAAACGAGCGCGCGCCGGGGTCGTAGAAGCTCTCCTGACGGATGAGGGCGAGCATCACCAGCGGATCGACGCCGGTGCGCGACTCGAGCTGATGCAGGAGATCGGCGTACACGACCGGGTACGCCAGGCGGACGGCGGCGCGTGGGAGCGCGGCCCGCGCTTCCTCGGGCAGCACGCTGAGCAAGCGCGTGGCGGCACGCGCCGACAGGTTCGACAGCCCCAACCGCTGGAAGGCGCGCGCGAGATGGTACAGGCCGCGCATGTCGTCGCGGTTCCGGTCCAGCAGGTCGTCGAACTCCGCCTCAGCGCTTTCCAGAAGACCCGTGGACAATAGCTCGACCCCCAGCGCCCACGAGCGGTCGAGGAAGGGCGAATCGAGGGCGCGCCGCGAGCCACTACCCTCCAGCGACGTCACCCACGCGTCGAGAGTCACCCAATCGATGGTGGTGTCGTCAATGCGGCGCACCGGAGGCCACGGTACGCCCTCGCCCAGAGCGACGATGGCGCGCAGCGTGTAGAAGTCGGCGGTGGGCTCGGCGGCAAGCTCACTTAGCAGCGTCTCCGACGTTGCGGAGTCCTCTGCCGCTGCCAGCGCCTTCGCCTGCCAGTAGAGGGCACGGTGACGCAGTTCGGGATCGTCTACCGACGCCCCCGCCCCGAACGCGGCCGCCGCGTCGCCGGGCAGCCCGGTCCCGTACAGCAAGTAGCCCCGCCGGAACGGCGCCTCCTGCCCGAAGCCGGTGCCCGGGTAGCCGGAGGCCAGTTGCGCCAGCGCATCCAGCGCTTCGTCGATCCTGCCCTGCTGCTGAAGGACGAACGCCTTCCACCACAGGGCGTCGTCGGCCAGCGGACCGGCAGCATTCAGCTCGACCGAGCGCGAGTACAGCGCGATGGCGTCGGCGGCGCGGCCCTGATCTTCAGCGATGGCGCCGAGATAGAACGTTGCTTCGGCCGCGCGAGCGCCCCCACTGTGCACGACCACGCCGAAGGCGCCCGTCGCCGTCGCGTAGTCGCCGTGACGGTACGCGACCAGCCCGCGGACGTATGAGTCGACAGCGACACCTGCGGCGTCGAGCATCGCGACGGCGTCGGCGGCTGCCGCGGAGGAAGGCGCCATGCCGGCGGTCCTCAGCGCGTCATCAGTCCACGTGGGATCGCCGATGTCTTGCTTCAGTTCGGCGGCGCGTAGTAACGCGCTCGCATCGTCGTCGCGGCCGGCGAGTTCCGCATACCAGACGATGGCGTTCTGCGCGTCGCCCGCCCGGTCGAACGCCTGCGCCAGATCGAGGGCGAGGCGGCTCGCGGACTCATCCGGGAGTCCGGGAAGGACGGTTAACGCCAGCGCGGTGGCTTCTTCAGGCCGGCCGGCTTCGGCCAGCAGCGCCGCTTTGGTTGCGAGCGCGTGTTCGTTCCCACCGGCGGTCGCCACGATGTAGGCGTCGATAGCCGCGAGCGCCCCCGTGAGGTCGCCCGTCTGGCGCATGGCGCCTGCGGCGAGCAAGGTGGCGCGCAGGCCGGTGACGCCGGGCCGCGGACGTAGGCGGTCGAGCACGCGAAGCGCGTCGGCAGGGCGATCCAGGTCGAGCAAGACCTGCGCGCGCTCCAGCCGGGCGCGGTCGCGCTGGCTCCTGGGGCCGAGCGCGGCCACGAGGACGTAGCGCCGCTCGGCCTCCTGAAGGTAGCCGTTCCTGCGCAACGCGCGGGCCGCGTCTATGCCGAGCGGGCTTGCCTGTTGGCCTTCGGCCTCCTGCGCCTGATGGTCGCGGCTGCCGACGGCAGGTTGCGTTCCGGACAGCGCCAGAGGCGCGAGAACGAAGGCGAACATGAGGAGGCGAGCGAACATCATGAGGAAGGGCGCGCGTTTTGACGCGCGAGGGGGCCAATGATA
>JBBITS010000147.1:1827-6510 GCA_037440665.1 Chloroflexota bacterium | reverse complement strand
CACCGGTCGCTCCCGCAGGCGCACTGCCAGACACCTTCGCCGAAGCCATTGATGCAGTAGTCGTTGGTGATTTCCTCTCCTGCCGCAATGTCGCGGCGCGCACAGATGTGGCCGACTCCTTCGATGAACCGCACGTACGCATTGGGGTCGCACGAGTGATTAAGATGGCGCTCGGGGTATCCGAGCAGGACGACTCGGCCGCCCGCCAGGTCGTCGCAATGCCGGCGGTGCTCGCCTAGTTCGGAGCGCAGCGGCCGATCGGGGGTGACTTCGCGCGACTCGTCCCGCCTGAGAATGATCTCGCCCGCCCGGAAGTCGCGCGCGGCGAAGATGCCCAGACCCTCTATGGGCGATGGCCCGACAACGACAGCCGGAGCAGCCATCAATAGCCTTCTTGGGTCTGCGCTGCTACAGCCCGCTGACCGTGAGCCTCTTCATGCGCAGGCTCGGTGCGGACAGGCCGCCGCGCCACAGCACGTCGTTGGCGACGGCGTCGACGCCCGCCAGCATGTCCTTGAGGTTCCCCGAGACGTTGACCTCCGTCACGGGGTAGGCCGGCTTCCCCTTCTCGATCCAGAAGCCCTGCGCGCCCCGCGAGAAGTCGCCCGTCGTCAGGTTGACGCCGAAGCCCATAAGGTCGGTGAGCAGTAGACCGTCTTCGACGTCCGCGTACAGCGCCTCGGGCGCGAGGTCGCCCGGCGACAGCGCGAAGTTGCTGACGCCCGGCGTTGGGGCGGAGGCGATGCCCCGGTCGGCGGCGCCCGTCGTCCGGCGTCCGGCGCGGCGGGCGCTGTAGGCGTCGAACAGGAAGCTACGGAATACGCCCTGCTCGAACACCGCCGTCCGGCGTGACGTCACGCCCTCGCCGTCGAACGGACGCGAGCCCAGACGTCCGGGCAGCAACGGGTCGTCGCTTAGCGTGAAGAGCGGCGACGCGACCGGCTGGCCCTCGAGGTCGGCGAGAAACGTCGACCGGCGGTACAGGTGCTCGCCCGAGACCGCCTCGGCGATGATGCGCAGCAGCGCCAGCGCTACGGGCGCCTCCCAGACCACGGGCACGGCTTTCGTCCCGATTTTGCGCGCCCCCAGCTTGGCGACGGCGCGGGCCGCGGCCTTGCGTCCGACGTCTTCGGCCGCCTCCATCCGGTGTAGGGCGCGCTCGGCGGTGTACCAGTAGTCGTTGCGCTTCTTGCCCTCGGCGTCGTCGCAGATGGCCTCGCAGACCAGCAGCGCGCTGGTCGAAGGGTACGTTCCGCCGAAGCCGAGGCTGTTGGCCAGCGCGACGCGGCTGCGGACGACGCCCATCTGCGTACCGTCGGAGTTAGTCACGCGCCTGTCATAGTCGAAGGCGGCCGCCTCGCAGCGCAGCGCCATGTCCTTCATCTCGTCGGTCGTGACAGCCTCGATGCGCTCGTCGTAGAGCTGGAGGTTGGGAAGCTGACCCAACGCGAGTTCGTCCCGCTCGGGCAGGCCGGCGAACTCGTCGGGCTCGGAGATCTTCGCCAGGTCGACGGCGCTCTTCACCATCTCGTCGATGGCCTTCGGCGTCAGGTCGGCCGTCGAGCAGATAGCCGTGCGCTTGCCGGTGATGACCCGGACGCCGGCGGCATGGGACCCGGCGTCGATGATGCGCTCGACGGCACCCTTGCGCACCTGCACCGACGATTCGGTGGAGGTGACGACGTAGGCGTCGGCCTCGTCGGCGCCGAGCCCGCGCGCCCGGGCCACGATGTCTGAGGCGATGGAGAGAAGGTCTTCGTTCATACTACCCCACCACCACGTTCTCTTCGGCGAGGAAGAGGGCCGTGCGGCTGGCGTCGATGAAGTTCGCCTCGTCGTCGCGCGCCGCCTGGATAGCGGGTGACCCCAGTGCCTCGAGGAAGGACTCCATGTCGTCGAACCATAGCTCGGCCGCGCCGTCGTACGGAGGCTGGCCCGTGGCGTACGACGACTCCAGCGTGTGGTTCTGGACGTACCGCCGCACGTTGGGGATCGCCTTCGCGATCTCCGCGTGCTTGCCCTTCCAGTAGGCGCGGAACTCCTCCACCGACATGCCCGGCTTGCGGTTGATGCAGTAGATGAGCTTGATCATCGCGTGTCCTCTCCCCGCTCAGATCTTGGTTCCGCCCACCGTAATGCCCGACACCAGCACCGTCGGGACGCCGACGCCCACGGGCACCTGCTGTCCGTCCTTGCCGCACGTCCAGCGCCCGTCGCTGAGCTTGAAGTCGTGGCCCACGGCGGTGACCTTCGTGAGCACGTCGGGCCCGTTGCCGATGAGGTTCACGTTGCGGATGGGGGCCGTTATCTTCCCGTCCTCGATCATGTAGCCTTCGGTGACGCTGAAGACGAAGTCGCCGTTGCTGATGTTCACCTGCCCGCCGGAGAACGCGACGCAGTAGATGCCCTTATTCACGGACCGGATGATCTCATCGCGATCGCTTTCGCCCGCCAGCATGTAGGTATTGGTCATGCGGGGCATCGGGTAGTGCTTGAACGACTGCCGCCGTCCGTTGCCGGTGAGCTTCGCGCCCATGGCCTTCGCGCTGATGCGGTCCTGGATGTACCCCTGCAGCACGCCCTTCTCGATGAGCACGTTGTACCCGGGCGGGTTACCCTCGTCGTCGACGTTGATGGACCCGCGGCTCTCGCGGATCGTCCCGTCGTCCACCACCGTACACAGCTCCGACGCCACCAGCTCGCCGATGCGGTCGGAGTAGTTGCTGGTCTTCTTACGGTTGAAGTCCGCCTCCAGCCCGTGGCCGATGGCCTCGTGCAGGAGGATGCCCGAGTCGCCCGAGGCCAGCACGACGGGGAACGTCCCGGCGGGGGCCTCGATGGCCGCTTGCAGGAGCACAGCCTGGCGCGCCGCCTCCAGCGCCAGGTCCTCCGGCGGGTGCTCGCCGAAGTACGGCATGCCCATGCGGCCGCCGCCGCCCCAGCGCGCCGTCTGGCGGCTGCCGTCGCGCTCGGAGAGGCAGGTTACGTTGAAGCGCACCAGCGGCTGGACGTCGCCGGTCATGCGGCCGTCGCTGGTGAAGATGGCTATCGTCTTGATCTCGTCCACGAAGGCCATGTCCACGCGGGCGATGGACGGGTCGTAGCCGCGGGCCGCCCGGTCGGCGCGGCGCATCAGTTCGACCTTGTCCGGCGCGGGCACGTCGACCGTGCTGCCCTCCGGCGAATAGAAGTTCGCCGCTTCATAGTGGACGACGTCGATGGGCGGCGCCTTGCCGCCGCCCGCTGCGATCTTCGCCGCCGTCTCGGCCGCGCGCCGCATGGCGTCCAGGCTCAGGTCCTCGGTGTAGGCGTAGCCGATGGCCTCGCCGAGAAGCACGCGCACGCCGAGGCCCTGGCTCACGCCGCGAGTGGCCGACTTCACGGCCTGCTGCTCGAACAGGATGTTGCCCGCCGTCTTGTGCTCGAAGAACAGCTCGGCGCTCTCGCCGCCACGGGAGAGGGCGAGGTCGAGCAGATTCTGAGCGACCGCTTCGTCGATCGCGTAGCGCTCACGGAAGAAGGTCACCCCGGCGAGGCCGGGGCGGCCGGTGGCGTCGGACATGAGGGGAACCTCCGCTAGCCCGCCCGCGGCGCGCCGCCGAGGCGGGAGTGCGACCGGGATGCGTCAGCCCATCTTAGCAGACAGGGCCTTCAGCTCATCTCGGTGCCGCCGGCGACGATCAGCGACACGCCCGTGATGTTGTCGGCCCGGCAGAGGAACACCACGGCGTCGCCGATGTCCTCCGGCGTCTGGCCGCGCCCGAGCGGCACGCGCGTCTCGACGAAGTTCTGGAACGCCTTCTGCGGCGTCAGCCCCGCGGCGGCGGCCAGCGCGGGCGACAGGGCGTCGCTCCACATCGCCGTCTCGACCTCGCCGGGACAGACAGCGTTCACGGTGACGTTGCTGCGCGCCACTTCGAGCGCCAGCGACTGCGTGAGCCCGATGATCCCGAATTTCGACGCGCTGTAGTGCGCGAGCCCCGGCCCGCCGCGCTTGCCCGCGATGGACGATATGTTGACGATGCGCCCGGATTGGCGCGCCGTCATGTGCGGCAGCACCGCCTTGCAGCAGAGGAACGTCCCCGTCAAGTTCACCGACAGCACGCGGTTCCACTCGGCCTCTTCTAGCGCCGCCACGGCCGCGACGGAGACCACGCCGGCGTTGTTCACGAGTACGTCGAGGCGGCCGAGCTGATCCAGCGCGCGGTTGACCATCGCCGTCACCTGTGTGAAGTCGCGTACATCGACGTCCACAGTGAGCGCCTGGCGTCCGGTCTCGCGCACGAGGCGCGCCGTTTCGTCCATATCGGCGCGCACGGGGTCGCCGAGGTCAGCGATGACGACGTGGCAGCCGGCTTTCGCCAGGCAAACGGCGATGCCGCGCCCGATGCCGCGCGCCGCACCCGTGACGATGGCGACGGTGTCCTGCAGGTCCATGAGGTCGCTCTCGCTCTCCTTCACGCTTCCCGCAGCCAGTCGGCTTTACGACGTGACCCCGGGTCCTTCCACAAGAAGGACGAAGGGTCTAGCGAATCCCGCAAGCGGTCTGACTGTCTTGCCAGTGTTCAAAGGCGACTCGCCACAGGCGAGATCCTTCCTGCTTCCTTTGGAAGGACTCAGCATGAAAACACAAACCCGCCTGCTCAACCGGCCAGACCACATGCCGCAGCGCTCCGTCAGGGC
>JBBITS010000147.1:0-1810 GCA_037440665.1 Chloroflexota bacterium | reverse complement strand
ATGGGCGATGGGCCGCTTCGACTTCGGCCCGGTGTTCCGCCAGATGGTCTTCCACTGCGCTCGTGCCTCGCAGAATCCCCTTCCACGACCGCCAGTCAGACATTGGCGCAGCAGGCACTGGCGATATAGTCGCTTCGCCATTTGCCAACTCGATGCGGCACAGCGAGCCCGGCGCAAGGCCAATCGCTTCGCGTATCGGTCTTGGGACAACTATTCTGCCTCCGGCCGACACCTTCACCGGTGGCATCGCGTCATCTCTCCTCGCTACTTACCCGTGGGCACGGCAAACACATGCCCGCCATCAGATCACCCCTTTCTCCCGCAGAGCCACAATGTCGTCCCACGTGTACCCCAGGCCCAGCAGGATCTCCTCGGTGTGCTGGCCCAGCTCCGGGTAGGCCGGAGCGACCTCCGCCGGCGTCTCGCTGAACTTCCACGGGTTGGCGATCACCTTCAGGCGCCCCCGCGACGGGTGATCCACCTCCAGCACGTAGCCGTTCTCCAGCGCCTGCGGGTCGTTCACGACCTCTTCGTAAGTCGCCGCCGGGGCGCAGATCATGTCGTGCGCCTCGAGGATTTCGATCCATTCGGCCGTGGTGCGCGACAGGAAGCGGTCGTCCAGCAGCTCGTACAGCTCCTGGAGGTGGATGAGCCGCTCGAGGGGATTGCCGAAACGCGGGTCCTGCCGCAGCTCGGGCATGCCGACGGCCTCGCAGAACGCGGGCCAGCGGTCCTCGCCGACGCCGCCGACGACGGCGTAGCTGTCCTTAGTCTTGAACACGCGCCAGATGGTCGGCAGGTACGCGTGGCCGCGACCGGAGCGCCCTGGGCGCCGCGTGATGATGTAGTTCTGCAGCTCCCACGCCTGCATGGCGATGGCCGACCCCAGAAGCGACGACTCGACGAGCTGGCCCTTGCCCGTGCGCTCGCGCACGAACAGCGCCGTCATGACTCCGATGCAGAGGTTGGCTGCGCCCGCGTAGTCGGCTAGCGCGACGCCCGCCGGCAGCGGGTAGCCGCCGGGCTCGCCGGTGATGGACATGAGCCCCGAGCGCGCCTGCGCCGCGATGTCGAATGCCGGGTGCGTCGCCTTCGGGCCCCGGCTGCCCCAGCCCGACGCGTGGGCGTAGATGATGCGGGGGTTGATCCGGCGGAAGTCCTCGTACCCCAGGCCGAGCCTCTCGAGCTTGCCCGGGCGGTAGTTGTGGACGACGACGTCGGCGTCCGCCGCGAGCTTGCGGATGATCTCGCGCGCCTCCTCGGTCTTGATGTTGAGGGTGATGCTCTTCTTGCCCCGGTTGTGCGCCAGAAAGTACGCCGAAAGCCTTTCCTCGCCGTCGACGGCCAGCAGGCGGCCGAGGTCGCCGAGGAACGGCGGCTCGATCTTGATGACCTCGGCGCCGAGGTCGGCCAGCATCTGGGTGGCCTGAGGCCCCTGCTGGAAGACAGTGAAGTCGAGGACCTTGATTCCTTCGAGCGCGCGCATGGGTGCGCCTCCTCCGGGCCGGAGCGATCATCTGGAACGCCGGTAGCGTACGGAGGCCGCCCGGCGGCGTCAACCGCCGCGCGCGAGGCGGAGCCTGCCGAGGGCGAGGGTGATGGTACATCAGAGCGCCCCCAGTGATAACCTCATCTCCAGCGGGCGAGAAGTCCCGCCTAGCCCAGAAGGAGGTAAGCGTCCATGGTAGACGGCGGGATTGGAATTCTCGACCTTCTGCAGCTCAAGGGTTTCGACATCACCAAGCGGGTTAGGCTCGTGCGGGTCGCGTCCCAGGATTGCTGTAAAAACAAGACGGTGTAGTCTCCGCGG
>JBBITS010000146.1:0-6514 GCA_037440665.1 Chloroflexota bacterium | reverse complement strand
ATGTCGTGACGCGCAGCGGACGGCGCCGACGCACCGTCGAGATCGTCGTCGATCCCGATGACGGCGTGCGCGTCGCCGCTCCCGAGTGGACGCCCGACGCTCATATCCATGAGTTCGTTCGCAGGCGCGCGTCCTGGATTCTCAAGTGCCTGCGCGACCACGAGGAGCACCGCAAGGTCCACACACGCAGGTTCGTCACGGGAGAGCAGTTCAGCTACATGGGCCGCCGGGCGCGGCTGCGCGTCCTCCGGGGGCCTACCAACGGAAGAGCCAGGGTCCGCCTCTACCGCGGCTGTCTCGAAGTCACGCTGCCGCAGCGCGACCGCCGCCAGGACCGGAAGGCGCGCGTGCGCCGGGCGCTGGAGACCTGGTATCGCCGCCACGCCGAGCGCCGCCTGCATGAGCGCGTGAGCCACTACGCGCGCAGGGTGGGCGTACATCCGGCCGAGGTTCTGATCCGCTCGCAGGAACAGCGCTGGGGGAGTTGCAGCAGCAACGGCGTGCTGCGCTTGAACTGGCGGCTCGTAATGGCGCCGCGGGCTATCATCGACTACGTCGTCGTGCACGAGCTGTGCCACCTGCGGCACTCGAACCACGGGCGGCGGTTCTGGGCCGCCGTCGAAGCCGTGCTTCCGGACTACGAGCGGCGTCGTGAGATGCTGCGCAAGAACGGCGCGCACTACCACCTGTAACAGGCAGGAAGAGGACGACGGTCCTCTACGCGGGGTGACGGCGGTTCTGAGGGATCAGGCGCGGGCGCGCGCCCGACGACGCCAGCCGTATCCGCGGCGGGGAGCCGCGGCGACGGCTGCCGACGCGGGCCTGATGATCTCGCCGGCCGGCGTCATTCGCGGCAGCTTCCGGCCAAGGCCGCGCTCGATTTCGTGCCACTTGGGCAGGTCGGCGGGCCCGAGCAGCGTGATAGCCTGACCAGGGCGTCCCATCCGCGCGGTGCGCCCTACGCGGTGAGTGAACAACTCGTGGGTCTCGGGCAATTCGTAGTTGATCACCCGGTCGATGTGCAGCACGTCGAGGCCACGCGCGGCAACGTTGGTTGCCAGCAGGATGGGCGTCTTGCCTTCGCGGAAGCGCTTGAGCACCCTGTCGCGCTGCTGCTGGCTCAGGTTGCCTTGCAGCACGTCGACCGGGTAGCCCAGCCGCTCGAGCTTCAGGCCGAGGTTGCGCACACCGTGCTTGGTGCGCCCGAAGACCAACGTCGCGCCCTCCTCCGACCGCTCGTCGAGCAGACGGCGGAGAACGCTGAACTTGTCCTCGCGCCAGACCTCATAGACGACGTGGTCGATGTCCGGAGCCTCGGACTCCGCCGCGACCTGGAGGATAATCGGGTTGCGCAGGTACTTCGCCGACACTTTGTGCACCCACTCGGGCGTGGTGGCCGAGAAGAGCGCCGTCTGGCGCTCGCCCGGGGTTGCGGAGAGGATACGCTCGACGTCGGGGGCGAACCCGCGGTCGAGCATCTCGTCGGCTTCGTCGAGCACCAGGTAGCGAACGCGGTCGAGACGCATGGAACCACGGCCGAGGTGGTCGAGGATGCGTCCCGGTGTGCCGACGACGACGTGCGCGCCGCGCCGAAGCGCGTCCGTCTGCGGCCCCATGGCCCGGCCTCCGAAAACGGTTACGCTTCGGATGCCGGTTCCGGCCGTCAGACGGGCGAGGACATCGCCGACCTGCTGGGCGAGTTCGCGGGTCGGCGTCAGGACCAGCGCCTGCAGTTCGCGGCGCTCCCGGTCGATCCGCTCGACCAGAGGCAGGCCAAAGGCGAGGGTCTTGCCGGACCCGGTGCAGGCTTGCCCGATGACGTCGCACCCTTCGAGCAGAGGGGAGATGGCTTTGGCCTGGATGGGAGTGGGGGTATGGATGGTCATCGCTTCCAGCGCCTTCAGTGAGGAGCTGCGAAGCGGGAAGTCGGCAAATGATGACAACGGGTAATTACCTTTCGCGGGTAGTGTGCTTCTCGACAGCCAGAGCGAAAACCGAAGCGCCTCGGGGAGGGGGAAGTGTTCGCCGCGGACGTATGTCGAAGGTTCCGATACCGCACTATACGGGCCAGGTGCCGGCCATCACAAGGCGGGGAAACCCCGACGCCGGGCACCGACGACTGTCCGGCCATGAGGCAAAGGTGACCCCATGGGCGCGCTCCTGACGGCTGCGGGCCCCGCCTGGCACGCGCTGCCAGCTTCCGGCGTGGCGCGTACCCTTGCCGTAGACCCCAGCGCCGGCCTCACGGCGGCTGAGGCCGCCGTGAGGCTCTCCCGCTTCGGCGTCAACGCCCTGCCCGAAGCCGCCGGCGCCGGTGCTCTCCAGAGGCTAGCGGAGCAGTTCACCAGCTTCCTGGTTCTGGTGCTCGTGGCGGCGGCCGTGCTCTCCTTCGCTCTCGGCGAGCGGCTCGACGCCGTGGCCATCATGGCCATCGTCGTCCTCAACGCCCTCCTCGGGTTCGCTCAGGAGCACCGCGCGGAGCGAGCCCTTCAGACGCTGCGAGCGACAGCGGCGCCGATGGCCACCGTCGTCCGCGATTCAATACCCGCGCGCATTCCGGCAGCAGACGTCGTTCCGGGCGACGTCCTCCGGCTGCAGGACGGCGACGTCGTCGCTGCCGACGCGCGGGTAGTCGAAAGCGCCGCCCTGCGCGCCAACGAAGCGATACTCACGGGCGAGTCCGCTCCTGTTGACAAGACATCAGACGCCGTCGACGTTGACGCCGACCTGGCCGAGCGTCGGTCGATGGTCTACTGCGGCTCCCAGGTGGTGTACGGACGCGGAACGGCCATCGTCGTTGCCACGGGCGTCGAGACGGAGATGGGGCGCATAGCGGCGTCGATGGCGCGGCGCCCGTCGCCGCGCACACCTCTGCAGAGGCGGCTGGCCGCGATGGGCCGCTGGCTCGTGTACACGACGGGGGCGCTCTGCGCGGGCGTGTTCGCCATCGGCGTCGCCCGTGGCCTCGCCGCCGGCGATGTGTTTCTGACGGCCGCCAGCCTGGGCGTCGCGGCCATCCCCGAGGGGCTGCCCGCCGCGGCAACCATCGTGCTGGCCCTAGGCGTCCAGCGGATGGCCAGGCGGAACGCCATCGTCAGGCGGCTGGCGGCGGTGGAAGCTCTGGGGTCGGTCACGGTCATGTGCATCGACAAGACCGGCACGCTGACCGAGAACCGCATGGAGGCGAAAGCCATGTGGATGAGCGGCCGTTATCTCGACGCCGAGCGCGACATGCCATCCGACGCTGGCCTGGCTCTGCGACAGGCGCTCCTCGCCGCTACCCTCTGCAACGACGCCTCTCTCGATGGCGACGGAGAAGGCGTCGGCGACCCCACGGAAGTCGCTCTCCTCGCGCTCGTCCGCAGGCACGGCATCGAGCCCGGCGAGGCGCGAGCCAAGAGCCCCAGGGAACAGGAACTGCCGTTCACCGCCGAGCGCGCGCGCATGGCCGTCGTCTGCCGGACGCCCGAAGGGCGCACAGCCTACGTCAAGGGCGCGCCCGAGGCTGTCGTCGCCCTCGCGTCGGCGTCGTACCAAGACGGCGGGCCCGCGCCTCTCGACCACGCCGAGCGCGGCGCTATCCTCGACGCCGCCGCCGGGCTAGCCGCGCGGGGCATGCGCGTGCTGGCGCTCGCGGGCCGGGAGCTTCCCGATGACGCCAGCGCCGACCCGGAGCGCGACCTCGTTCTCTACGGCCTGGTGGGTCTGGCCGACCCGCTCCGGCCCGAGGCCCGGCCTTCGCTGCAGGCCGCCATGGCGGCCGGTATCCATCCCGTGATGCTCACGGGTGATCATCCGGTGACTGCCCGCGCCATCAGCGAGGAGCTGGGTCTGCCGACGGAAGTGATCATCACCGGACGCCAGGTGGAAGACCTCCCGGAGGACCAGTTGGAGGAAGCGCTCGCCCAGGCGAGCGTCTTCGCGCGCGTCTCCAGCCATCACAAGCTGAGAATCATCGAAGCGTACCGCCGCCTGGGCGAGGTCGTCGCCATGACCGGGGATGGAGTCAACGACGCGCCCGCCCTGCACGCCGCCGACGTCGGCGTGGCGATGGGCCGCGGCGGCACGGACGTCGCCCGCGAGGCGGCCGACATTGTGCTGGCCGACAACAACGTGCAGTCCATCGTCGCCGCCGTCGAAGAGGGCCGCACCATCTACGAGAACATCCGGAAGTTCGTCCACTACCTGCTGGCCTGCAACCTGGCCGAGGTCCTCGTCGTCTTCCTCGCCCTCAGCGTCGAAGGCGCCACGCCTCTGCTTCCGCTCCAGATTCTGTTCATCAACCTGCTGACCGACGGCCTCCCCGCGCTGGCCTTAGGTGCAGAACCAGCCGAGCCCGACGTGATGACCCGGCGGCCACGTCCGACGAAGGCGGGCATCCTCGGCGCGGCGTCGCTGGCGCCTATCGCGGGCATCGGAGGATTGATCGCAGCAGCGACGCTGGCCGCCTACTGGTGGGCTCAGGCGACCGGTGACGACGAGCTGGCGCGCGAGATGACGTTCGCAACACTGGTCGGGGCGCAACTGGCGGCCGCCCTCCAGTTCCGAAGCCCGACGCGCCCGCTCCTCTCTCTCCGCCGCAACGTCTGGCTGCTGGGCGCCATCGTCCTGTCGTTCAGTCTGTTGCTGGCAGCGATCCACGCGCCGTTCCTCCAGCCGGCGTTCGACACCAGCGGCCTCTCGGCGCGCGAGTGGGCGGTCGTTGGTGGGCTGTCTCTGGCGCCGTTTGCAGTGGTCGAAGCCCTGAAGCTGGCACGGGTCGGCGTGTGGTTGGAACGCCCGCAGCGCCTTTAGCTCTCGCGCGCGATCGACTAAGCTCCCGGCATCGATGGGCGAGCGGAAGGAGATGTGTGTGCGTACGATGCTGTGGGGCCTCGTGGTAGCAGCGGTCCTAGGATCGGGCCTGACGTCGGCCGCCTGCGGGGGCGACGACGCCAACGGCGATGATGCGGAAGGAGAAGCCACGGTGACGGCGAGCGGACTCAAGATCATCGACATCGAGGCCGGCGACGGCGCGACGCCGCAGAGCGGACAGACCGTCGTCGTCCACTACACCGGTTGGCTCGCCGACGGAACGAAGTTCGACAGCTCCCGCGACCGCGGCGAGCCGTTCGAGTTCCAGCTCGGCGCCGGCCAGGTCATCGCCGGGTGGGACGAAGGACTCGCCTCGATGAAGGTGGGCGGCACGCGCAAGCTCATCATCCCTCCCGATCTCGCCTACGGCGCCCGTGGCTATCCGCCGGTCATCCCGCCCGACGCGGAGCTGACCTTCGAGGTCGAACTGATCGAGGTGCGTTAGGCCGGGCCGTCCACGGTGAGCGCGCTCCGTCAATCGGGCCGCATTCCAGGGAAGGAGAGCAAGCGATGCTTCAACGGCTGCGCAGGGAACGGCGATGGAAGCTGGGCGTGATAGCGCTGGCGGCGCTGAGCCTCGCCGCGGCCGGATGCCACCAGGTGGCGTCCGGTCACCTCAACGTCGCCAACGACCTCAGCGGGCTCGGCCAAGACAACACCATCTTCAGAGCCTACGTGGCCGATCCGGGCGACGTATGGCCGCCAGCGGGCTTCGTCAACATCTACGTACGCGGCGACGACTTCGGGTCACCGCCGTCCTACGGCATGAACGGCTTTCTGTACCTCGTGCGGACAAGCCTGGCCTGCCCGGAGTCGGAGGGCGCTCCAGAGACGTTCGAGTTGAGCGACGTTACCATCGTCGGCGTGATCACGGTCGTGAACGGCAGCGTGAGCCAGTTCGTCACGATGCAGGACACGCCCGTGAACCGCGAGCCGACGTGGGCGCTGATCGACATCCCAGAGCTGTCTGGCTTCCCGAGCGAGCACCTGATCTTCCGCTGCGGGACGGTGACCTGGACGCCGTAGCAGGGATGATCGCCCACAGCATCCCTCCCGCTCGGCGAAGTCGAGAGGGCGAGTGCGCATCGGCGCCCCATGGCGCTTGACACCGGGTGTAGCATAGTTTTGCAATAGTGCTTCCCAGCTTGCCGGCCTCCTCTCTCGGCGGCGTGGCGGATGTGGTGTGTTTTCAGGGACCGGCAATCGTCGGTCCTTGTTGCGTTCCCCGCCGTACGACCTGTCTCGCACCCCGCGCGGAGGGTCGCTTACCCTCCGGCCCCGCCGCTCATTAGGAAAGGAGGTGGGGCAATGCGACTTACGCAGGAATGTGGAGGGCTCCGGGCCGGTGGTTGGCTTGCTCTCCGGCTCGCCATCGCGGTCGCGCTGCTCGTCACAGGCATCATGGCGTCAGGAGGGAGGGTCGAGGCCGACCCCAGCTTCGGGACGGACGCAGGGTCCGTCTCGGGTCTGCCGACGGGAGACATTCTCGACCCGTCCATCGGAGCGCCCGCTTTCGGGCCGCAGCCCTTACCGGTGTCGGTGATCCCGGCGGGTTCGCTGGGTCTTCCGGCCGTGGCAGAGGTGGACGCAATTTCGTACGGCGACGCCATGTTCCCGCCGGCTGGATCGTGGCATCTGGTGTTCTCCGCGGCCTTTGGAT
>JBBITS010000145.1:0-6616 GCA_037440665.1 Chloroflexota bacterium | reverse complement strand
GTTCTCCGGGCCGGTGCGGACGCCCTCGCGGCGGTTGGCCTCGGTGGCCAGCCACTCGCGCAGCGACGCCGCGCCCTGCGGGCCTCCGTACTGGAGAGCGAAGCGCGTCTCGCGGCGCAGGACGGTCTCGGTCGCCTCCTGGATGAGCGCCGAGGGCAGGTAGGCGTCGTCGGGCAGGCCGCCGGTGAGGACGATGGGCTCGACGGGCGGCGCCGGAGCCGCGGGGTTGGCGCCCGCGCCCCAGTACGCCGTCCCGCCGACAGCGCCCGCGCGCCGCGAGAGGCTCTCGGCGAGAACGAAGGACTCCCAGTTACCTGGGTCGGGCGACGAATGCGGCACGCGCGCCTCCGGATTCGCTATGGGGTACAGGGGATGTTAGCACAGACGGGCGCGGCGGCCCCGTTCGCGTGGCCCGGCAGCCACCATGAAGGCCGCCTTTGAAGGTGGCCTGCGTTGTTTCGTTTCAGCCACCCTGAAGGTCATTGAGGCAGGATCTGGCCCGACGCTGCTCGCCCGTTCTGATGATGTGAAGGCCGTTTCTCACCTCACCCCCTGTCTGCCGACATCCCCCTCTCCGCAGCCGCGCGGAGAGGGGGACCGAGGGGGTGAGGTGGAATGAGAGGTCGATTGTTTGACCCGCCCACCGGCCGCCGCACCGCTGTTTGCTGTGCCAGCTATTTCAACAATGACCACAGGTGTGGCTTTCATTCCTGGCATGAAGCGCGACGAAGGCCACCTTTCTAAGGTGGCCGGCATCGTAGGGTTTCGCAGCGCCACCCAGAAAGGCAGCCTTCATTCCTGTCATCAATCGCGACGAAGGCCGCCTTTCAAGGTGGCCGGCATCGTAGGGTTTCGCAGCGCCACCCTGAAGGGCAACCTTCATTATCTGCTAACAGGGCAGCCAACCGTTGCGGCCGTTGCCCTGGTTCCAGAATGCAGTGGAGGCCCCGACGAATCGAGGCCTCCACACGGTGCTAGCACGGCAGGACTGTCCCTGCCCCGCCACCAGCGTGAGCGTAAGGCGAGGCGGAAGGGTTTTCAAGCTGCCTTATGTCGAGATCGCCGAATCTTTACGAATCGGAAGGTGTCTCTATGTCGATTTGCGCGCGTTGCAGCCTGCCGCTGTAGTCGACGTACACCGTCTTCCACTCGGTGTACGTGTCCAGCGCCGACTGCCCGGCCTCGCGATGGCCGTTACCCGTGCCCTTGGTGCCCCCGAAGGGCAGGTGAACCTCGGCCCCGATGGTCCCGGCGTTGACGTACACCAGCCCGGTGTCGATGCGCTCGACGGCGCGGAAGGCGCGGTTCACGTCGCGCGTGTAGATGGAGGTCGAGAGGCCGTACGACACGCCGTTGGTGACGGCGATGGCCTCGTCCAGCGACTCCACGGTAATCACGGCTGTCACGGGCCCGAAGATCTCCTCCTGCGCTATACGCATGTCGGGCCTGGCGTCCGTGAACACGGTCGGACGGAAGAAGTAACCCTTCTCCAGGTCGCCCGCGTTGGCGATGCTTCCGCCGCAGGCCAGCGTCGCGCCCTCGCCCCGTCCGACGTCGATGTAGCCGTCGATCTTGCGCAACTGCTCCTCGTTCACCACGGGGCCGACGTCGGTGCGATCGTCCAGGCCGTCGCCCAGGCGAAGCTGCTCGGCGCGGGCGACCAGACGCTCGGTGAACGCGGCCGCCACGGCCTTGTGAACGATGATCCGGCTGGCGGCCGTGCAGCGCTGTCCGGTCGTGCCGTACGCGCTCCAGATCACTCCGTCCAGCGCCAGGTCGAGGTCGGCGTCGTCCATGATGATGATGGCGTTCTTGCCGCCCATCTCCAGCGCGATGGGCTTGCCCAGCTCGGCGCAGCGCACGCTCAGGTGATGGCCAGCGGCGTTGGAGCCGGTGAACGACACGAGGCGCACGCGCGGGTCCTCGATGAGCGGCTCGCCGACATCGCCGCCTTCGCCGAACACGAGGTTCACGACGCCGGGCGGCGCGCCAGCGTCTTCCAGCGTCTTGACCAGGTTCCACGCGCTCCTGGGCGAGAACCGGGAGGGTTTGAAGACGACGGTGTTGCCCGTGACCAGCGCGGGCATGATCTTCCACGCCGGAATCGCCATCGGGAAGTTCCACGGCGTGATGAGGCCGCAGACGCCGAACGGCTGCCGGACCGACATGGCCCACTTGTCGGGCAGCTCCGAGGGCGTGGTCTGGCCGAACATGCGGCGTCCTTCGGCGGCCATGTAGTAGGCCATGTCGATGGCCTCCTGCACGTCGCCGTGCGCCTCCTTCAGCACCTTTCCCATCTCCCGCGTGAGGTCGCGCGCGTACTCTTCTTTCCTCTGGACCAGAAGCTCGGCGGCGCGGAAGAGAATCTCGCCCCGGCGCGGCGCGGGCAGGGCGCGCCAGCGCTCCCCGGCCTTTGCGGCCGCGCCGACGGCCGCGGCCACGTCCTCCGCGCCCGATTTCGGGAAGACGCCGACGAGTTCTCCCGTCGCCGGGTTCTCCCGAGTGAACGTCGCGCCCGACGCGGCAGGCGTCCACTGCCCGCCGATGTAGTTGAGGTAGGCGCTGGACATACGATGCCCTCCTGCTCCAGCCCCGCGAGCGGGGGTACGTGGCTGCGGCGCGAGAAGCGCCTCGCGATCATCCTAGCACCGAGGGGGAAGGGACGCTGGCGGAAGGTTGCCCTCAGACGGCGCGGGCGCAAACGCTCGCCCGGCCTTCCAGACCGAACTCGGCGCGCGCGGCCTCGACACGGACGTCCGAGCCGCCCTCGACCGTCAGGTCTGCGACGTCCGGCGCCCGCAGGTCGACGACGACGCGGCCGTGGCCCTCGATGTCGACGCGCACGTCGTCGCCGTCGCGCCGGGCCGTCGCCACCACGCTCTCGCCCTCGCCTCGCACGTGGACGCTGGCCTCGCGCTCAGCCCAGACGCGCAGCTCAAGCGGCTCCCAACGTTCCTTGCCGGTGTGCGTCATCACGGGCGCCAGGGGCACGATGGAATCGCCGCGCACGAACAGGGGTACGCTGTCCAGCGACACATTCAGATCGAGCCAGCGCCCGCCCTGAGCCGATTCGTTGGTCCAGAAGTCGTACCACGCGCCAGGCGTGGACGGCAGGTAGAGGTTGACGCGGCCCTCGTCGTTGAATACCGGCGCGACCAGCAGCGCCGGACCCAGCATGTACTGGCGATCGAGGCTGGGCGTCCCCGGATCGTCGGGAAACTGCATGTGCATCGGGCGGACCACCGGCATGGCCGTCTCGACGGCCTCGTGGGCGGCGGTCCAGAGGTAGGGCAGCAGGCGGTAGCGGAGCTGCGCGAACTTGCGCACGATTGCGACGGCATCGTCGCCGAACCACCACGGCTCGCGGCCGCGCACGCCGTGGAAGCGCGCGTGCGACGACAGCAGTCCGAACTGCGCCCAGCGGACGTACAGAGCCGGGTCCGGGCCCTGCTCCAACGCATGGCCTTCGGCCGTAGCCCGCCAGAAACCGCCGATGTCGTGCGACCAGAACGGAATGCCGCTGTCGCTCAACGACAGTCCGGCCCGCAGCGCGCCCGCCATGCCGTCCCAGGTGCACTGCGAGTCGCCCACCCAGTTGATGGGATACCGCTGGCTTCCGGCGTAGCCCGACCGTCCGAAGACGATGGCCTCGCCACGCTCCTCGTGGATCACCTCCCAGACGGCGCGGTTGTAGAGCAGAGGCAGGGCGTTGTGCCACTGGCGCCCCGTCTTGCCGTCGCTGGTGCGGGCGTCCGGCGGCAGGGCCTCGCCGTAGTCGCTCTTGAAGCTGGCGACGCCCATGCGCAGGTACTTCCGGTGCTTGTCCTGCCACCAGCGCGCGGCCTCCGGGCTCGTGAAGTCGGTGACCACGGCCTCCTTCGGGTTCTCCTGCGAGCGAGCGGGCTTGCCGTCGGGCCCGAGGGCGAAGTAGCCCTTCTTGGCGCCTTCCTTGTACATGTCCGTATCGATCCAGACGTACGGGTTCTCCCAGAGCGACAGCCGGAAGCCGCGGTCGGCCAGCCAGTCGACGAACTCCTGCGGGTCGCCAAAGGCCTCGTCGTCCCAGACGAAGTCGCAGCCGTCGAGGGCGTGATGTTTGCGCTCCTTGAGCCAGCGCGGGTCGCAGTGCAGCACGTCGGCGGGGATGTCCAGATCGCGCAGCCGTTCGGCGACCTTCTTCATCTGCTCGGCGTCGCGGTACATGCAGCGCGAGAACCATGCCCCGAACGACCACAGCGGCGGAAGCGGCGCGTGGCCCGTCAGGTCCCAGTAGCGCGAGAGGATGGTCCGCGACTCCGGCCCGTGAATGATGAACTCGTCGAGGTACGGGTCTTCGGCGCGGAACGATGCCGCCAGCGTCGACGGCGCGCCCATCTCGAAGACGATGGGGCTGGTGTGGTTGACAAAGACGCCGTATCCGGCCGCGCTCCAGAAAAACGGCACTACCATGTAGCTCATGTCGTTTGTGTTGGTCAGGTGCGTGTCGCGGATCCAGAACACGTGGCGGGTACCGCGCTTGTTCAGAGGTCCGTACCGCTCGCCGAGGCCGTACAGGGGCTCATCGGGACGAAGCGCCACGCTCTCGTGGAACCACGCCTCGCCGCCGGCCGCCGGCTTCGAATAGCCCAGCGGGAAGCTGACGTAGCCGCCGGAGCTGTAGTCGTCGGTGCGCTGACGCCAGACCTCGCGGCCGTCGCGCTCCTCGATGCAGACCTCCCACGGGCGGCGGCGCACGCGGACGGTCAGAGCCCGCGACGCCAGGATGACCTCGTCCGGGGTCTCGTCCACACGTATCGATGGCGGCACGCGTTCGAGGACGAGCATGGGCGTATGCTCGGGCGGCGGCGTCTCGCCCCAGCAGCGCAGGCGCACGATCTCCGGCGTCATGAAGGTCACGCTCACGATCAGGCGCTCTTCCTCGTGGGTGCTGACGTCGAACTCCGCGCCGCCCGCGACGGGACGGCAGTCGGCGACCGCCTGAACGTAGTCGTACACGCGGCCGACGTCGGCGAAGATGGGCGTGGCGCTCCGGGCCAGTTCGACCAGGGGCTCGGTGGGTCTCATCGCGGCATCCTGCTCTGTTCGGGGTCCGGGTATCAGTCGAGGCCGACGCTAACACACGCCCGCCGCGCGTTCAACGGAGGCGGCCGCTAATCGCCGTCCTCCACCAGCTCGAAAGCGCCGTCGCGGACCTCGTAGAACGCCAGCCCCAGTTCCGAGGCCGTCGCGCCCACGCGGTCGCCGATCTGGTCGAAGCGCAGAGCGCCGCTCAGACCGTCGAGGTCCGTCGCCAGCAGCGCCTCGCGGAGCTTCGCGCGCCCCACCGTCACCGAGCCGTCGTCCGCGACCTGTGCGGCGCTCTCGATGGCCGCGAGCAAGGCCTGCGTCGCGTCGTAGGCATGGGCGACGAACGGCGTCGACGGCGCGCGGCCGAAGCGCTCGGTGAAGCGCTCGACGAAGTCTGCGGGCAGAGGCGCCGCGGCGACCACGACGGCGCCTTCCGCCGCCGGGCCCGCCGCCTCGACGAACTTCGCGACGTCGAAGAGGCCGTCGGGGCCGATGAAGGCGCCGCTGTACCCGGCGTCGCGGAGCGCCTTCAGCAGCGCGGCGCCGCCTGCGGCGAAGCCCTCGAACGCCACGACATCGGGCGCGGACGCAAGGACGGCGTCGACGACGGGCTTGAGGTCCGTGGCGCCCGCCGGGGCCTGCGCGTGGCCGGCCACCTCGCCGCCCTGCCCGATGAACTCGAGCGCGAAGTTGTAGGCGATGGCCTGGCCGTACTCCTCGGCGTCGTCGACGACGAACGCTTTGCGCGCGCCGAGGCGCTCGTAGGCATAGCGCGACTGCTGGATGCCCTGCGCATCATCGCGCCAGGCCGTGCGGAAGAAGGTCTCGACGCGACGCTGGCCCGGCAGCGGGCGCGTGGCCGACGGCGACACGTGAATGATGCTCAGGAAGTTGTAGACAAGGCCGGCGGCGAACTCGCCGTCGTTGCACATCGGGCCGACCACGGCGATCACGGCCTTGTCCTGCCCGAACCTCTGGGCGACGTCTGACGGCTTCTTCGGATCGTTGCAGCCGTCGTCCTGAGCGTCGGCTTCGACGGTCAGGCCGGCGATCGAACCGTCGTGGTCCTCGACCGCAAGCGTGACGGCGTCGCGGATGTCCTGGCCCATAGCCGCCGTCGCGCCCGACAGTGAGACGGAGACGCCGATCTTGATCGTCGAGCCTGCCGCAGCGACGAAATCGCCGCGCGGGACCTCGGTGGACGAGAAGGCGGGCGTGGGGGCGGGTCCGGCGGGAGTGGCCGTCGGCGAGGGATCGTCGCCGTCACCGCCGCATGCGCCGAGAACGAGCGCGGCGGCCGCGGCCAGCGCCAGCCTGCGCGCGGGCGTACTCAGCGCCAAGCGCCGCATTCGCCCCTGTCCTTACATGCGTGGCCCCGCCGATACATCGCGGGCCAGCATACGGGAGCCCTCGCGCAGGGGCAATCTGTCTCGTTTGCGCCGCGGGCGGCGGCCCTGCGACACTCCGGGCATGGGCGCGCTGGCCTACGCGGTCACGGCGGCGTTGCGAGGCGCGCCGCCGACTCCGGACTGCCAAACCTCGCGCCAGC
>JBBITS010000144.1:3976-6621 GCA_037440665.1 Chloroflexota bacterium | reverse complement strand
CATCCCGACACGATGCCCCAGATTGCCGTCATCGCCGCCTCGGCGAGAGGCGAGGAGGCAAGCCTGCTGCGCTGGGCGGCCGCGCAAGACGAAGACGAACGACGCCTGTGGCGCCGCAGAGCGTCGTCGACGCCCGCCGCCGCCGTCGCGCGGACCATCGCCGCGGCGGGGCCGTGCCGCGCCCTGCAGGGCGGACCCGCCTCGGGCCTGGCCGCCGTTGCCGAGGGATACGAACTGATCCGCCGGGGCGAAGCCGTCTTCGCCGTCTGCGGTGGCGCGGACGCCAGCCTCGCGATGCCGTTGCGCGACGATCTCCCCGCCGTCGCCGAAGGCGCCGCTGTTCTCCTGCTGGAGGACGCCGAGGTCGCCCGCAGCCGTGGCGTGGCGCCCTACGCCGAGGTCCTCGGCCACGCCTCGACCTTCAACCGCGCGCCTGTCGCCGGTGCCAGCGCCAACCGCCTGGATATCTCGCGCGCCATCCAGTCCGCGCTGGCGCGCGCCCGCGCTACGCAGGCCGAGGCCGATTGCCTTATCGCCAGCGCGCCCGGAAACCCGGAAGCGGCCGAGGCCGAGGTTCAGGCCATCCGCCTGACGTGGGGACCGCGCGCCGCGCGCCTCCCCGTCACCTCGCTCTCCGGCGTTTTCGGAAACCTGCAGGGCGCGTCTGGAGCCGCGGCGGCCGTGACGGCGGCACTGAGCATCCGCCACGGCGTCATCCCGCCCGCCAGCGCACAGGCGCCCGGACTGGCCGAGCACGCCGATCTCGTCACCGAACGCCGCGAGACGACGCTGCGCCGCGCCGTCGTCAACGCCTGCGGGCGCGGGCAGAACACAGCGCTCGTCCTGGGCGCGCCCGACGAAGACGAAAGGACCGCCTGAACATGGAGATCATCTGGCTGGGGCAATCGTGCTTCCGCATTCGCGGCCGCGAGGGCGTAGTCGTCACCGACCCCTGCGACAAGAAGACAGGCTACAACATCAACCGCCCGACGGCCGACATCGTCACGGTCAGCCATGATCACGATGGGCACAACCACGTGCAGGGCGTCGCCGGAACGCCGAAGGTGATCCAGGGCGCGGGCGAGTTCGAGGTCAAGGGCGTGTCCATCATCGGCATCCCCACCTACCACGACCGCGAGAAGGGCGCGAAGCTCGGCAGGAACACGGCCTACGTCCTGGAGATGGAGGACATCCGCGTCTGCCACTTGGGCGACATCGGCCACGTCCCCACGGAGGAGCAGGTCGAGGGGCTGACGGGCATCGACGTGCTGCTCATCCCCGTGGGCGGCGGCCGTACGCTGGACGCAGGCCTCGCCATGCAGACGGTCAACCTTCTGGAGCCCGCCATCGTCGTCCCGATGCACTACCGCACCGACGCCTCGGCGGCTAAGGATCTGGAGCCGGTGGACCGCTTCCTGAAGGAGATGGGCGCCTCGGGGGCCGACCGTGTGGCGCGGCTCCAGGTCGCGCGCTCCGGCCTGCCGTCGCAGACGCAGGTAATCTGCCTCGACTACAGGCGCTAGCCTCGGCCGGCGCAGGCATCTGCCGACAGGCTCGAAACCCGCGCCCGCTGTTCGCGCACCGCCAGAAGGCCAATCAATGAAAGCCATCTTGAAAGGTGGCCTTCACCGTTGGAATTCGCCGCGCCACGCTGTCGCAGACTCGACTCTGGCGAGAAGCGTGGCCTTCTTTTCTCCTCTACTCTCGGGACATGCCCGAATCAGGGCAGGTACGCCAGCGGGTCCACCCGCACGCCGTTGACGATGACCTCGAAGTGCAAGTGGGTGCCGGTGCAGTAGCCGGTGCAGCCGACGACGCCGATGGGCTCGCCCTGGGCCACCGTCTGCCCCTCGACCACCCAGATCTCGTTCAGGTGCGCGTACAGCGTCTCGATGGTCCCGTCGGAACTGCGGATGACGACGTAGAGGCCGTAGGACCAACCGGCGCTGCCTCCGGCGAAGATCACCGTGCCGCTGGTAGAGGCCACCACGGCGCCGCCGACGTTGTTATAGCCGTCGATGTCGATGCCCAGCGGGTGGCCGGGACCCATGTAGCTGGAGATGGGGCCGCTGAACGGCCAGATGAGGCCCGTCGAGATGGGCGGCGCGCCCGCAGCGTCGGGCACGGGCTGCTCGGCGGGCGCGGCTCCGGCTCCAGCGTCGCCGCCGGGCGCAGCCGCGACCAGCGCCACCTCGGGCACCACGCCGTTGGGCACGTAGATGAGCTGCGTCTCGATGATGCTGTCCGCCGCCTTGATCCGGTTCGGCGCGAAGTTCACGATTTCGTCTACCGGCACCTGGTAGCGATCGGCGATGTCCGATAGCGTGTCGCCCAGGCGCACCTCATGGAGGATACCGTTGCCCGCCGGGATGATGAGCTTGTTGCCCGGCACCAGCGCGTCGGGATCGTGCAGACCAGGGTTGCTCCACGACAGGTACTTGACGTCGATGCCGAAGCGGGCGGCCACGCTGGTAAGCGTGTCACCCTGCTGGATCTCGTAGATGCTGTACGGCGGCAGCAGGGCGGGTTCCAGCGTCGCCGCCGACTCCTGCCGCTCGGTGGGCGGCTCGGTGATGGGGAAGTCGACGGTCGGGGCGTCGCGCAGCGTCAACGCCTCGCTCGCGGTACCGCTCTCCGTGCGCGGC